>NZ_CAJXIV010000017.1 GCF_913054185.1 uncultured Shimia sp. | reverse complement strand
TGCGGATCCGTAAAATGCCTAAGCGCAAAGGTCAGCGAGTCTTTGTCGATCTGCGTGTCCGCGTCGATGCGGATGACCAGTTCGGTTTGGACAGCGGCAAACCCTTTGTTGAGGGCGTGCGCCTTTCCTGCGCGCGGTTCATTGATGACACGTCCTTCAGCGTTTTCAAAAGAGCTGAACACGGCCTGTGCAACGTCGAAAGTGGCATCCACTGAGTTGTTGTTGACCATATAAATAATGACACGCCCTTTGTAGTGACCTGCGGCCTCATCCAAGGCTTTGAGCGTGTCGGCAATGATGTATTCTTCATTGTGAGCGGGAATGACGATTGTGACATCTGGGGTGAACCCATCAGTGCGCCCTTCTTTTCGTCGGTCCCAAATCGCCAAGATGTACAGCATCAAGAAGAACGAGGGCAGAAACAGAAATACGCCCGGTCCCAAGCCACCCAGCAACGCTCTGCCACGCAGCCAAGCCACACCTTCAAGGTCCAGTTGATTGATCCACCAGGACAAAACGCCTGCTGCAGCCACGAGTATCCAAAATCGACCGAAAGAACGACCTGGGTGCGCAGGCGTAACTCTCATATGAACCGGGGCAGGCATTTCACCCCAAGAATACAGGCGCGCAGAGAACAGCGCGAAGCCAACCAAACCTGTCGCGATTTGAAGATTTCTGAGAGAAACCGGAACCGAAAAACTGCGGGAGAGAAAGACCGAAAAGAGGTCTATGGCAAAACAAACTGCTAGAAAAGACAGGCATAGATCTGCTGTGAACTTAAATTTGATGAGGAGAGGGCCGTTTGCGAACAGTCCAAAACTCACAAAAAACACCAATAGGAAGTGCCGGATAGCAATGAAATGTTGCCCCGGCACCGGCGCAAACACCCAATCGTTGGCAGGGAAAAATGCGCCTAACAACGTGTCGTTTTGCAGAATAATCAGCGTGAGCATACTTAAGATCGCAAAGGTCGCCAGAACCGCGGGAGCTTTCCAAAGCGCAACGGGGCCGGACAGCTTGGCAGGCTGGCTGTCGACGGACCAGTATTCGTTTTGGGATGCTTTCTGCGGTTGGCTCACCCGAAATCTCTAATTGAAGGAAAAAACCCGGCCCGATTATTGTATCGGACCGGGTGTGTAATTGGGAATAAATTAGGCAGCCGGTTGAACTTGGCCCGCGATCAGCGCTTCTTTGGTCACAACGCCCGCGTGCTGTTCTTTGGTCCAGGTGGAAGCTGCAGCCACTGTGGCTCTGTCAAAGCGCTCTGCATAGCGTTCGGCAATCTCCACGGTTTCTTCCAGCAGACCTTCTTCCAGGGTAGTCGGTTTCAGACCAAGCGCGATGAAACTTGCATTGCTGACGCGCAGGTCGTTTTCGGCAGCCTCTTTGCGTGGGTTGTCAACCATGGCCACTTGCGCACCGTTTGTGGATGCCACAAGTTTGGCCAGATCCCGCACGCGGTGCGTTTCAGTCATCTGGTTGCGGATCACAACGCGGTCGCCTTTGGCGGGCGGGTTTTCAATGGCCAGGCGGATGCAGCGCACCGTGTCCCGAATGTGAATGAATGCCCGGGTCTGACCACCAGTGCCATGCACGGTCAGGGGGTGTCCAACCGCGGCTTGGACCAAAAACCGATTGAGGACTGTGCCGTAGTCGCCGTCATAATCGAAACGGTTGATAAGGCGCTCATCCAATTTTGTTTCCGGTGTCTGGGTGCCCCATACGATCCCCTGGTGCAGATCAGTGACACGGATCTGGTCGTTCTTCGCATAGAATTGGAAAAGCAACTGATCCATCGACTTGGTCATGTGATAAACGCTGCCCGGATTGGTGGGGTAGAGTATTTCACGTTGGTAAATCACGTTGTCGTCGCCTGCCACCATTACCTTTTGATAACCTTCGGGAATTTCCAAACCGTCGCCATCGTAGCCATAGACGCCCATTGTGCCGAGGTGGACAACGTGTGTGTCCAGGTCAAGTTCTGCAATTGCGGCTAAGAGGTTGTGAGTGGCGTTGATATTGTTGTCCACGGTGTAGCGTTTCTCGGTCAAGCCGCGCATGGAGTAGGGGGCCGCACGCTGTTCGCCGAAGTGGACCACCGCTTCTGGTTTTAGTTCATCCAGCAGGGAGTGCAGAGCGTCAAACTGCCGAGACGCGTCGATGTTTTCGAAGCGAATGGTGTTGCCGCTGACTTCTTTCCAAGCTGCCAGGCGGTCCTCGATGGATGCAATGGGCGTGAGGCTTCGGGCGCCAAGCTCTTCGTCGATCCGCCGGCGGGACAGGTTGTCCACAAGAGTGACATTGTAGCCGCTACGGGACAGATGCAAGGATGTTGGCCAGCCGCAGAAACCGTCGCCGCCGATGACAATGATGTTCTTTTCCATGATAGTTCCCTCCAAATGGTGTTTCTTGGTGTTGGAGAGATTTCGCGTTTCCCTTTTTGGAGCCCTCGAAGTTCTCGCTTCATCTCATGAACTACAGATGGGGTAAGTTAACGGGATTCACTTAAGAGTTTGAGACACGTTTTTTGGCGTATGTGCCAATCCGTGTGAGAGTATGGAAAATTCGGGGTGAAGGTAGGTTTGGATTAAAATGTCCATCGTGCACCTGCCAGAAGAGCCAGACTGTCTTGATACTGGGCTGCGGAGTCGTTGTATTCGTACCGGCGCAGGAGCGCATAAAGGTCAATTTTGGGGGATTTAATCTTTTGGACAATTGCGACGCCATAGGAGCGGCTGGAGCTACTTTGAACTGGCGATGATCTGTTTTGGTAGATGTCATCTCCGTCGTACATGTCAACCGAGATTGCGGTCTGTCCAATATCAAACCAACGGCCGATGTATCCGATTTTGCCGTAATAGTAATTCGCGCCGCTTGTTTCGTGCCCGGTGGCCAAGGTGACATTCCAACCACTTGGTCGGTGAAGCAATGAGCCTGAGGCGATAGCTACATTCGGGCGCTCTTCAATCCATCGTAATGCACCGCCGGCCCGAACACGGAAATCACCGTGATCTCCGTCATACCGCAAAGAGGCGTCCGCATAAAATTGGTCATCATTATACGAAAGAACTTCTTGGCCAGCAGCAGCAACGAATTGCCAGCCGTTTTGTTTGGGTGCATCATATCTAAGCCGGAGGCGACGGGAGCTGCCCATCGATCGGAAAGCCTGTTTTATTCTTTTGTTGCTGGGATCGTAAGCGCCATTGGGGACCAAAAACTGTCCACCGGCGGCGTCCTGGACAGGTGTGCCCGCAACAACAGTGGTGAGAGATAGGTCTAGACCCGTGATGCCGTCCGCGGACATTGCGCCTTGACCAAATGTAATCCTACCGAAGGTGTCATGGACAAACCCAACCTCAAGTTTTCGAAGTTCTGTGCGGTCGAACTTGTATGCCTCATCGTGTGGATCATTTCGGCTGACGGTATTTGTTTCTTTCCATTTCAGAGCAATTTCTCCACGCGCGTGAAGACGCCAGCCGTTGTCCAAATGTGTGTCGTAAGTCGCGCCTAGGCGAGAAACAGACTTGGAGTTGTCAACAAACCAATAGGTTTGATCCGTTGGGCCATCGTCATACAGCAGAACGCCTCTGTTGACCTGGCCATAAACGGCAAACCCTTGGGGTGGACTTTCCTTTTGCTGAGACACAGCAACGGAGGCGGCGCAAACCGTAAACGCAACTCCGCAAACTATGGTCTTTTTGCGCATTAAACCTCCCTCCCACAAATATCAGAAGGGAAGCGCCGCAACGTTTCAAGTAAAAGTCAGAGCGGCGCCAGAAATTGCGTCGATGTGGCAACAGACCTAGCGCGCGCCCAAATTAGAGCTCGTGCCAAGCGGCGTTCCCTACTGAGGATTGTTGGCAGGCATGGATGAAACGCATCCCAGCCAAACCGTCGGTCAAACTAGGGACGTCCTTTGCAGCGTCTTGTTCACCTGTCAAACAACAAGCGATGTCTCGGTAGAGTGTGGCAAAGGCTTCGAGGTACCCCTCTGGATGGCCTCCAGGAATGCGAGACACTGCATTTGCTGCTTCTCCTGCACCAGATCCTGCACGCGTGATGCGTTGTTCGACGCCACCCATTGCGGAGAATAGCAATTGGTTTGGGTTTTCTTGCTCCCAAAACAGTCCGCCTTTTGTCCCATGGATGCGCAGTTTAAGCCCATTTTCTGATCCTGTGGCCACTTGGCTGGCAAAGATTGATCCACGAGCGCCAGACTCGAACCTCAATAGAATGTTGGCGTTGTCATCCACTTTCCGCCCCTCCACAAAGCTGTTGAGATCGGCGGCTAGGTGGCTGGCTTCTTCGCCTAAAACAAACGTCGCGAGGTGATAGGCGTGGGTGCCAATGTCTCCGATGGCACCCGCGCCCCCGGTGCGGGATGGATCGGTGCGCCAAGCGGCTTGCGCATTGTCTGGATCCGCCGGGCGAGAAAGCCAGTCTTGCAGATACTCTGCATGTATCAGACGGATGTCACCCAAGTCGCCGTTGGCGACCATCGCTTTGGCCTGACGGATCATAGGGGTGGCGCTGTAGTTGTGGGTCAGGAAGAAATGGGGGTGGTAATTTTCGCACTCCGTTGCAAAAGCTTCGGCTTGGGCCAAGTCCGTGGTCAGAGGCTTATCACAAATCACATGGATGCCTGCCTGCAGAAAAGCGCGGGCGATTGGCAAATGCATGTGGTTTGGGGTTACAATTGAAACAGCGTCAATGCCATCTGCGCGGGCGCGCTCTACTGCTGCCATTTCTTCAAAAGAGCTATAGCTGCGCGCCAGCCCCAATGCTTCTGCGCTGCGATGGGCTTTCTCAGCGGTGGACGAAAGGCAGCCGGCAACCAGATCCCAATGGCCGTCCAGTCGAGCGGCCATTCGATGTACCGCTCCGATAAAAGCCCCATCGCCGCCGCCAACCATGCCCAATTTTAGTTTACGCATGTGATTTCCTAAAGCCCAAGTAAGGCACGGGTGTCGGCTTTGCTGAGGCCGCTGTCCGCAAAATCATCAAAGGCTTTTTCAGTAACCTTGATGATGTGATCGGCGATAAACGGTGCGCCTTCGGTCGCGCCCGTAGTCGCGTCTTTGAGGCAGCACTCCCATTCAAGTACAGCCCAGCTGTCATATCCGTATTGGGCCAATTTTGAGAAGATTGCACCAAAATCGACCTGACCGTCGCCGAGGGAGCGGAAGCGGCCCGCACGTTGTATCCAGGGTTGGTAGCCAGAGTAGACACCTTGGCGGCCATCAGGACAGAACTCCGCGTCTTTCACGTGAAAAGCAGTGATACGCTCGTGATAGATATCGATGAATGCCAAATAATCGAGTTGTTGCAGCAGGAAGTGGCTTGGATCGTAGTTGATTGTGCAGCGTCGATGTCCATTGAGGCGATCGAGCAGCATTTCAAAGGTTGCGCCGTCAAAAAGGTCTTCGCCTGGGTGCAGTTCAAACGCGATGTCCACTCCGACGTCTTCGTAGGCATCCATGATCGGAAGCCAGCGCTTGGCAAGCTCGTCGAATGCCTCCGAAATGAGCCCTGCAGGGCGTTGTGGCCACGGGTAGAGGAAAGGGAAGGCGAGAGAGCCAGAAAAGCTGACGGATGTGGAAAGCCCCAAGTTTTTTGAGGCTTTGGCAGCTTTTAAGAGCTGATCGTGCGCCCACTCTTGCCTTGCGCCTTGATTGGCCCGCACCGAGTGTGGCGCAAAACCGTCAAATTGTTTGTCGTAGGCTGGATGTACCGCCAACAATTGCCCTTGAATGTGGGTCGAGAGCTCGGTCACCTCCAGCCCGCGATCCGACAGCATTCCTGAAAGCTCGTCACAATAGGTTTTGGATGTAGCCGCTTTTTCCAAGTCAATAAAACGAGGGTCTCCGGATGGGATTTGAAGCCCTTTGTAGCCAAGGCCAGCCGCCCAGTCCGCTATAGCCTCAAGGGAATTAAATGGGGAGTTGTCAGACGCAAACTGCGCGAGGAATAAGCCTGGCCCTTTTAGGTTTGCCGGCATTAGGTTTCCTCCAGTTCCATTAAAGCGAAGGCATCATCTGCATTGAAAGGCGCCGGACGGTCACAGGTGCTTTTGATCGCAATCGGGGTGCCGCTGTCGGCTGATTGCAGGATTGCGCCCATGACCTCGACCACATGTAGTGCCAATTCGTTGTTGCAGCGGTGTTGACGGCCATCGCGTATCGCCGCAGCCATGTCCGCCAGTCCTGCGCCACGATAATTGGCGTTTTCTCCATCATTGGGTTTGGAAAACGGGTGACCCGAAGAAATAAGGGCCTCGTCTTCATCACCTCGGACCAGGCGCAATTGTCCGCCAAAGAAATTTGGATCAGGAACATAGAGCGTCCCGTCCAAACCGTAGAGTTCCATATTGTTGTGTTCGTGCGATTTCACATCCCAGCTGGTGCCGTAGCTTATTATCGCCCCATTTGCGAACCTCAGGATTGAGTGCACAGTTGTTGGCGTTTCAACTGGAACTTGTTCGCCGTCGCGCGGGCCACAGGCGATAGTGCGGTGGCTGCGTGGCGTGCTGCTCATGGCAGTGACGCTTTCTACAGGACCAAGCAACTGAACAAGGTTGGTCACGTAGTAGGGGGCAAGATCAAAGATAGGACCGGCACCGGGTAGGAAGAAGAAATCCGGGTTTGGATGCCAATGTTCCATACCACCACTCATCACGTGGATAGTGCCGGAAGTCACTTGGCCAATTTCTCCACCGTCGATAAATTCACGCGCCTTTTGGTGGCTTCCCCCCATAAAGGTGTCCGGTGCAGAGCCGATGCGCAAATTGCGGGCCGATGCTAGCTCAGACAGCTGTGCACCTTCCTCCGCGGTTAGCACAAAAGGCTTCTCTGAATAGACATGTTTTCCAGCCTTAAGGATTTCACTCGATACTTCAAAATGGGCCGCGGGAATGGTGAGGTTTACAACGATTTCAATCTCAGGATCCGCTAGAAGTTCCTTGATACTCAGTGCGCGCAGCCCAAATTCCTTGGCCCGTGTTTCTGCAGTTTTGGGATTCAAATCAGCGCATGCCACAACTTTGTAGTCTTTAAAAAACTGTCCCATGCGCATGTAGGTTGTTGAGATGTTTCCACATCCAATAATGCCAACTTTTACCGCCGTACTCATGATCAAATGTCCTTCAGGTTGGCCATGGAGACGGATGCAAACCGCACTGCGTCGCTTGGATTGTCTTGCTCGGCGACCAGAATGGCATTGGGGGCCTGTTCACGGATTTGTCGGATCAAGCCTGGCCAATCCATAACTCCCTCACCAATGTCGGACCAGCCGTCCTCCTCTAGTCCTTCGCCGTCTTTGGCGATGTCTTTTACGTGGATAGCGACAATCCGGTCGGCGTATTTGGACACGATTGGCGCCGGGTCCAGTCCCGCGCGCGCAACCCAGCCCAAATCGGCCTCCCAGCTGATATCAGCCGCAGTTTCAAGGATGACGTCCATCGGGTAGCTGCCGTCCTCCAATGCTTCAAATTCGAAGTCGTGGTTGTGCCAGGAGAAGGTTCTGCCGGTTTCGCGGACCTTGGTTCCAATCTTAGACAGTTCCCTAGCCAATGCTTGCCAGCCGGCCTTGTTGCTAGGGCGGGCCTCAGCCACGAGGTAAGGCACGATCACGTGTTTGATGCCAAATGTCTGCGCGAGCATCATGACGCCGCCGAAGTCGTCCCGCAGATCGTCGATTCCAAAGTGACCACTGGGCATGGTTAGGCCGTTTGCGGACATCGCCGAGGAAAACGACTGCGGATCGCCATAGACGCCACCGTATCCTTCGACACTGGTGTAGCCCAATTCGGCAAGTTGAGAGAGAAAATCCTCTTGGCTCGCGACGTTGCGAGAGGAGTACAATTGGAAAGAAAAGCTCATGAAAGTCTCCAGAAATGAGCGTCAAAGACGGTTTTCAGTTGATTTGTCAAAGAGGGATCCTTGAGCAGGATCAAAGCCGATTGTGAGAGCATCACCGGCGGCAACCGTAGCCTTCCCGCTCATGCGAAACCGGAAGGCAGTTCCTGCCAGTGTGGTGTAGATCAGCGTGTCAGAGCCCATGGGTTCCACAAGTTCCACAATGATATCAGAGGTGAAAGGTTGTTGTGCCACATCGGTACCCGTGATCACAGCTTCGGGACGGATGCCAAGCCATGCCGGGCGTGCTGTGAGGGCACCCTGTGTGGCTTCATATCCCGTGAGCGGGAAGCGCATGTCAGCGGAAAGGAACTCGCCGCCGCTGTCCATAATGGAGCCTTCAAAAAAATTGATAGTGGGGGAACCGATGAAACCGGCCACGTACTTGTTGGATGGGTGGTTATAAACCTCTGACGGGCTAGCAATTTGTTGCACCACACCACCACGCATGATTGCAATTCGGTCAGCCAAGGTCATGGCTTCAACCTGATCGTGCGTCACGTAGATCATGGTGTTGTCGAGTTTTTGGTGAAGCAGCTTGAGTTCTACCCGAAGGTCAGCGCGAAGTTTTGCATCAAGATTGGAAAGCGGTTCATCAAACAGGAAAACATCCACGTCTCGCACGAGCGCACGGCCAATGGCGACCCGCTGCCGCTGTCCTCCGGAAAGAGCTGCCGGCTTGCGCTTCAAGAGAGGCTCGATTTGTAGAATTTCCGCAGCCCGAGCAACACGCTTTGCGATTTCGGGTTTCGGCACGCGTGCATTTTTGAGGCCAAAGGAGAGGTTACCCTCCACCGACATTTGCGGGTAGAGCGCGTAAGATTGAAACACCATACCGATGCCACGTTCTGAGGGCTCTTCCCAAGTAACATTTCGGCCACCGATGTGGATTTCGCCGTCGGAAATGTCCAACAAGCCTGCAATGCAATTGAGCAAAGTAGATTTGCCGCATCCCGACGCGCCCAGAAGCACGAGAAACTCGCCTTCCTGAATGTCGATGTTCAGTTTGTCCAGAACTCTGACGGCGCCAAAATCGAGAGTCAGGTCTTTTACGGTTACATTGGTCATGGTTAGCCCTTTACTGCGCCAGCGGCAATGCCGCGCACGAAGAGTTTGCCGGAGGCAAAATAAATGATGAGGGGAACAAGGCCGGTGAGCATCGTCGCGGCCATATTGACGTTGTATTCTTTCACGCCTTGCACCGAATTCACGATGTTGTTGAGTTGCACCGTCATTGGGTAGGTGTCCGGCTTGGTGAAGATTACGCCAAAGAGGAAGTCATTCCAGATGCCGGTGACCTGTAAGATGATGGCCACCACAAAGATCGGCAGTGCCATGGGCAGCATGATCTGAAAGTAGATTTGCCAGAAACCCGCACCGTCCACACGCGCAGCTTTGAAGAGTTCTTCGGGAACGGACGCAAAGTAGTTGCGGAACAGGAGGGTCAGGATGGGCATGCCAAAGATTGTGTGCACGATCACAAGACCCCAGATGCTGCCCATCAGCCGGATCTTAGTACCGGTGATCGCTGAAAGAACCTCCCCAGATTCCCTAAGCAGGATCACAATTGGATAAATCATCACCTGATAGGGAATGAAGGCGCCAAAAATCAGAATGGTGAAAAAAACCTCGGAGCCTTTGAACTTCCAAAGAGACAGCGCGTAGCCGTTTATGGATGCGATCGCGATGGAGATCACAACGGACGGGACCAGGATCTGCACGGAATTCCAGAAGCCGCGAGACAGTCCGTCGCAATTAATGCCAGTACATGCTTGAGCCCATGCTTTGACCCAGGGTTCAAAAGTGACTTCGACCGGAGGCGAAAAAACATTGCCTAGCCGAATCTCCGGCATGCCCTTGAGTGAGGTCACGACCATCACGTAGAGCGGCAAAAGGTAGTAAACAGAAGCCACAAAAAGCGTGCCGTACAGCATGATATTGGTGGGCGTGAGGCGTTTGCGGGGCTTGGTACCACGCGGTGTCACGCCGGAAACAGGGGTAGCATCAGTCACGGCGTTTGCCTCCAAATTCGAGATAGGCCCATGGGATCAACACGACGAGGACCGACAGCAGCATCATGGTGGAGGCGGCGAAGCCTTGGCCGAGGTTTTGGGATTGGAACATCTTCTCGATGACATATTTGGCGGGCACTTCGGAGGAGATGCCTGGACCACCGGATGTCTGCGCGACAATCAGGTCGTAGACTTTGATGATGCCGGCTGCGATCAGCACCAGAGCGGTCACAAAAATCGGCCGCATCATGGGAATGATGATAAAAATGTAGGTTTTCCAGGCCGGGATGCCTTCGACACGGGAGGCTTTCCAGATGTCCTCATCAATACCGCGCAATCCAGCAAGAAGGATCACCATGATGAAGCCAGATCCTTGCCATATACCAGCGATGAGAATTCCGTAAATGACGATGTTGGCATTGTTGAGCGGGTCAAAGGTGAAGCTGTCCCATCCCCATCTCTGCACAACGCCTTGAATGCCGAATTGTGGATTTAGAATCCACTGCCAGACAAGACCGGTAACAATAAAGCTGAGCGCGAACGGATATAGAAAAATCGTTCGAAATATGCCTTCGCCACGGATTTTTCTGTCCAGGAGGGCGGCCAGCGTGAAGCCAATTACCAAACTCAAGACAAGCGAGCAGAATCCGTAAATCGCGAGATTTTCGATGGACACCAGCCAACGACGTGTGCTCCACAAACGCTCGTATTGGTCCAAGCCAACCCACTTTTCTGGTGCTGGCAGCAATTTTGACTTGGTGAACGAATGGTAGATTGTCCAAACCGTGCATCCAATGAACACCACAAGGGCGGTGAAAATCATTGGAATGGTGGCGATTTTTGCGGTCAAGTTTTTGAAGAGGCGGTTGGGTCGCTTGGAAGATGTCGGCGAGGACATCATCGGTGCGCCGTCGGTCACAGCCATGGCTTAAGTCTCCAGCCTGATGCGTCTTTGGGGACAGTCATCAGATCCTTTTGGAAAAGGTAGCAGGGGGAGGTGGAGCCCGCCTGGGCAGGCTCCATGACAGATCATTAGTCCGCTGCTGCGATGATTTCGGCGTACTTCGCTTGGGCATCTGCGGCAGAATATGACTGGTCATTCCAGAATTCGACCATCAGATCCTCGATCTGACCGGTGGTGTCTGCAGAAAGAACCTGATCACCGGATTGCAGGATGCTACCAGCTGCAAGAATTTCGAGCCCCTTTTTCATGCAGTCATTTGCGGAAGAGAGATCAATATCTCCGCGGACGGGCAGGGAGCCTTTCTTGAGGTTGAAGTTGACTTGCACCTCGGGGCTAAGCAACAATTTAGCCAGTTCCTTTTGCGCGGCTTCAATTTCCGGATCATCTTGCTTTGGGAAATAGAAGGCATCGCCTCCGGTGGAGATAATCTCATTTACGCCAAGCCCAGGCAGGCAAGTGTAATCTTGGCCAGCCACTTGGCCGGCGACCTGGAATTCGCCTTGCGCCCAGTCCCCCATGACCTGCCCACCAGCTTGACCAGTGATGACGAGGTTGGTGGCTTGGTTCCAGTCCTGAACTTTCGAGTTGGCGGCCATTGCGCGTGCGGCGGAGGCGGCTTCAAACACCTTCGCCATCTCAGGGCCTGCTGCAGCCTCTGCATCTTTCTCGACGTTGATTTTGTTCCAGAGATCTGGGCCACCAACAGCTACGTTAATGACGCCAAATGCGCCTGAGGACTGCCAAGCCTGTTGTCCCATCGCGAGAGGGATTTTTCCAGCGTCCTCAAGGGCTTTTGCGGATGAAACAAACTCATCCCAGTTGGACGGCACAGCGACACCTGCGTCGGCGTAGGCTTGATGGCTGAGCCAAATCCATTGCCAGGAATGGATGTTGACCGGAGCGCAATAAATTTTGCCATCAACCGTACAGCTGTCGAGCAGAGACGTTGGGTTCACAAGATCAGTCCAGCCTTCAGCCTCGGCCACATCAGTCAGGTCTAGCATCAGCCCCGCTTCAATCAACTCCTCGGCTTGGCGCCCGTGGTTGAGCTGGGTGGCGTGCATCGGATCCCCGCCAATAATTCGGCTAACAATGATCGGTCGCGCGGTGCCACCTGAGCCAGCAATGGCACCGTCAACCCAGGTGTTTCCTGTGGCGTCAAAGGCTTTTGCAAATTCTGAGACCGCCGCCGCTTCACCGCCGGAAGTCCACCAGTGTGTGACTTCCAACTCAGCGGCAGAGACAGCGCCAGCTGCGCAAAAAGCAACAGCCGCAGTGGTTGTTTTATAGTAGTTCATCGTTTCCTCCCAATGTCGACCAACGCGGTCGTGTAATCGATTACATTTTCTCCCAGAACATCACTTTGACAGAACATCTCCCAATTAGAGGGACAGAGCCGAGCCATTGACAGTAATGTGTAATCGATTACATAGAGGTAGCTCCCCCCTTCGATCTGAGTCAAGAAATAATTTGAGGCGCAAAAATAATGGCACTGCAACGAAAACCCAAGGTTATCGACGTCGCGCGTCTCTCAGGGGTTTCAACCGCAACTGTAAGTCGTGTTTTAAACGACCCTGAAGTGGTGTCAGAAGCGACGAGGAAAGCAGTTTTGGCTGCAGTCAAACAGACGGGTTACCGCGTGAATCGGGCGGCGCGTAGTCTTAGAACCAATACGTCTCGTACAATCCTTGCATTGGTTCCAAATTTGTCCAACCCATTCTTTTCTAACATTCTTTCCGGGTTGGAGAGGGAGCTAAATGCAGCGGACTATAGCTTGTTGGTGACTGACAGTGGAGAGGTGGAACTGACCGCGGATCATATACAACGCTATGTTTCTGCCGGGCAGGCGGACGGGTTAATCATTTTGGACGGAGCGGTTGAATTACAGCAACTTGAACTTGTCCAATCTGCAACACCAACTGTGCCAATTGTTTTTGCTTGTGAGTGGGTCGAGGGGTTCAGCGGAGCTTCTGTTCGGGCGGATAACAAAGGCGGGATTCGCATGCTTGTGGATCACCTTTGGGACCAAGGTCACAGAAAATTTGGGCACGTCTCCGGTCCAGTTACAAATGTATTGTCGCACCATCGCCAACGCGCGTTTGAGCATCATGTTGTTAGTCTTGGTGGAGAGCTACGGCCCGAATGGGTTTTGCCTGGTGATTTTTCCATCGCGGCTGGAAAAGAGGTAGCCGCACAAGTGATCGGTATGAAAGAGGCACCGACGGCTTGGATTTGTGCAAGTGATCAAATCGCGTTTGGCTTAATTGCGGGCCTGAAAAAAGCTGGGGTGCGGGTTCCGACAGATGTGTCTGTGACAGGTTTTGACAATATCGAAATGACGGAAGTGTTTGACCCGCCGCTGACCACAATTCACCAGCATCGCAACAAGATGGGGAATGAAGCAGCACGCAGATTGTTAATGCAACTCCGAGACAATGGGGCTGAGATCAACACGCCAACAGTTATGCCGGTCTATCTGGTGGATCGCCAAAGTACGGGACCTGTCTCGAAAAAGACCGAGGTTTGACCGGCAAAAAATTAGCCGCCTGTGTGGCTCATGTGTCTGGACATTTGCCCATCCACTTTCTGGCGAGAATAATCAAAATCATGCCCCTTTGGCTTAAGCGCAATGGCCGCTCGAATAGCATCCTCCAGCGCGGTGTCTCCCTCGCTGCTCCGCAAGGCGCCACGCAGATCGGCCATGTCTTCTTGCCCCAAACACATAAAGAGCTGTCCAGTGCACGTGAGGCGCACGCGGTTGCAGCTTTCACAGAAATTATGGGTCATCGGAGTGATGAAACCAATTTTTTGGCCGGTCTCTTCTAGGCGGACGTACCGGGCAGGGCCACCTGTCCGTTCCGCGAGATCTGACAGAGTGTAGCGTTCCGCCAACTTTCCACGCAGTTCCTCTAGGGACCAATATTGGCCAATGCGGTCTTCGTTGCCCAAGTCTCCCATGGGCATGACTTCGATCCAGGTCATGTCCATGTCACGATCCGCACACCATTCGGCCAGTGTGAAGAGTTCGTCTTCGTTGAAACCTTTGAGAGCCACGGCATTGATTTTGATCCGCAAACCGGCAGCTTGTGCCGCGTCAACGCCGCGCATGACTTGTTCGAGACGTCCCCAGCGCGTGATATCGGCAAATTTCTTCTCGTCGATGGTGTCCAGAGAAATATTCACGCGCCGAACGCCGCAGGCATAGAGTTCTTCTGCAAAACGCTCCAACTGGGACCCGTTTGTCGTCAACGTGAGTTCTTTGAGCGCGCCACTGTCCAAATGCCGCTTCATTCCGCGGAAGAAGGTCATGATATCGCGACGGACCAAAGGTTCACCGCCGGTGATCCGCAGCTTTTCCACACCCAAACGAATAAACGTCGAGCACATTCGATCCAGCTCTTCAAGCGTCAGCAGTTCCTTCTTGGGAAGGAATGTCATGTTTTCTGCCATGCAATACACGCAGCGAAAATCACATCTATCAGTGACGGATACGCGCAGATAAGACACGGCGCGATGGAACGGATCGATCAATGGTGTTGTCATACTGCATTGGTAGTCTGACAATCAGAAATGAGCAAGGGCGGCAAAAGTTGTAGCTGTCACTTGCCTGTTTCTCTCGATCGCCTAGTTGCGTGCAAAAAAGCTACTGTTCGCGCATCCGAAGGAACCTTGAGGCTTCTTTGACCGCAAATGGTTTCATGTCGTCGGCGTGTCGCTCCAGAAATGCCTGTACGCGCGCCGCATCGTGTTTGGACAGGTCACGCAGCCACCAAGCCACAGCTTTCTGAATGAACCATGTGTGGTCAGTGACATAAGACGCGGCCCATCCCAAAACCCGGTCTCTGGCTTCCAGCTCTGCGGGTTTTGGAAAGTTCTGCTTTGTCCATGGCAGTGTGATCACTAGTGCTGCCCGGCGGGTCCACATGTGCTCCGATGCCGTCCAGGCTTCCACCGCGTCCAAGCGTGAGGGATCAGTGACCAGGCGTTTTTGTCCAGCCATACAGGCATGATCGGCAATGGCCCAGCTGTCAAAATCTGCGGTCCAACTTGCGATCAGGTCCCAAGCACCATCGTCAGGCCGCAGCCGCGCCTGAGTGAGAACTTTTGAGGCGACAATGCGCGCCTCGAAGATGTCGGTTTTCCAGAGTTCAGAAGCGAGTGAAACCCTTTGCTCTACGGTTAGAGACTGGCGCCAACTCTTGCTTAAATCGTTTAGAGCAGGATTGGGAATGCCCAGTACCCGCCGTGTCTGTTTGTGATACGCCGCCATACCTTCGGCACGACCTGGCTCGATCAACGCTTCCAGCGCGTCTAGGGCAACTTGAAGTTCCATTATTCCACCGTCACCGATTTTGCGAGGTTGCGGGGTTGGTCCACGTCCGTCCCTTTTGCAACAGCTGTGTGGTAAGCCAACAACTGTGCTGGAATGGCATATAGAATGGGGGACAGAATGTCAGAGACTTGTGGCATCTGAATTGTGTCCCATGTGCCTTCTGCTCCGTCTTTCAAACCTTTCGCATCTGTTATCAAAAGCACCTTGCCTGCGCGTGCCATGACCTCCTGCATGTTGGAGATAGACTTGTCATAAAGTTCGTCGTGAGGCGCCAGAACAACAACAGGCACATGTTGGTCAATGAGAGCGATCGGTCCGTGTTTAAGCTCACCTGAAGCATAAGCTTCTGCGTGTATGTAGCTGATCTCTTTGAGCTTAAGAGCGCCTTCCAAGGCGAGTGGGAACATGCGGCCCCGTCCCAAAAACAGGATGTCGCGCGTTTCGGCCAGTTTTGCCGCCACTTGTGCAATCTGAGACTCAGATCCAATGGCTTGATTGATAAGGCCAGGCAAAGCACGCAGATCAGCGAGGATGTGGTTTAACTCCTCCGTCTCAAGCCGTCCGCGGTCCTGCGCCGCTTTCAATGCGAGGATGAGGAGAACACTGAGTTGGCAAGTAAAGGCCTTGGTTGAGGCCACGCCGATCTCAGCTCCGGCGAGAATGGGCAGCGCAAGATCACTTTCTCGGGCAATTGAGCTCTCGGGGACATTGATGACTGAGACAATCTGGTCGGCTTTGCCTGCGCAATAGCGTAGCGCCGCCAGTGTGTCTGCGGTCTCACCGGATTGTGACACAAAAAGTGCAACGGTACCGTCGGTGATCGGAGGTTCCCGATAGCGAAATTCGGATGCCACATCCACCTCGACAGGAATGCCAGCGATTTGTTCAAACCAATATTTTGCGGTCAAGCAAGCATAAGACGCAGTGCCACATGCCACCATGACCAGTCGTTTCACTTTGGAAAAATCCAGGTCCCCGCCGGGAAGTCGGATTTGTGTGCCATCGTTCGGCAAGTAGTGCCGGATGGCCTCCCCCAGCACCGTTGGTTGTTCGGCAATCTCCTTGGCCATGAAGTGTTTATGACCGCCCTTATCGACCTGTGTTTGGTCGATGTTGATGGTTTTGCACTCTCGCTGAACAGTTTCGCCTGCGTCGTTCCTTATTGTCACGCTGGCGCGCGTAACAACAGCGCTGTCGCCTTCTTCTAGGTAGGTGATCCGGTCGGTGAGAGGGGCAAGCGCGATGGCATCAGAGCCAACAAACATTTCGCCATCGCCGTGCCCGATGGCCAATGGGGAGCCTTTGCGGGCGGCAATAATCAGATCTTCTTCCCCTTCAAACAGAAAAACCAATGCGAAAGCGCCTTCAAGTTGCTCGATCGTTTTCAGTGCCGCGTCAACTGGTTGCAGGCCGGACTGAATGTGTGATTGGGCGACAAGAGCGATAGTTTCAGTGTCGGTTTCCGTCACAAACGAGATGCCTTTTTCGGCAAGCTCTTCACGGAGTTCGCGGAAGTTTTCGACAATCCCGTTGTGTACAACTGCGACCGGACCAGCTTGGTGCGGGTGTGCATTGGTGATGGTTGGTGCACCATGTGTCGCCCAACGGGTGTGGCCAATCCCCGATTTGCCGCGCAATGGCTCGTGAACCAATAAATCAGACAAATTGACTAACTTGCCCACCGCACGACGGCGATCCAATGTGCCGTCGTTAACAGTGGCTATGCCGGCGCTGTCATAGCCTCGATATTCCAGCCGTTTGAGCGCTTCAACAAGGATTGGTGCCACTTCATGGTCGCCGAGTACCCCAACAATTCCACACATTATTTGTTCTCCAATGCGCGTTTTTGTTTTTTCTTTTTTAAGATTTCGAACAATTTTCGGGCAACACCTGGTTTTGTCTGTTGCTCTGAGCGGGCAATTGCCAGCGCAGCATCTGGTACATCTTTGGTAATCACGGAACCAGAGCCTGTCATGGCCTCGTTGCCCACGGTAACAGGTGCAATAAACATTGTGTTGGATCCGATAAAGACTTTGTCGCCAATTGTAGTTCGATGCTTCATGACACCGTCGTAGTTGCAAGTGATTGTACCCGCACCGATGTTGGTGCCAGCCCCCAATGTTGCATCGCCGATATAGGAAAGGTGGTTCACTTTGGTGCCTTCGCCCACGTCGGCGTTTTTGATTTCAACAAAGTTACCAACATGCACGTTTTCTGAGAGCTCAGCGCCGGGCCGGAGGCGGGCGTACGGTCCAACTACGGCCCCGCGTGAAACATGGCACCCTTCGAGATGCGAGAACGCCCGAATGCGCGTGCCGGATTCTATGGTCACTCCGGAGCCAAAATAGACATTTGGTTCAATTGTTGTGTCGCGCCCAATGACGGTATCAAAAGACAGCATCACAGTATCTGGTTGCTGAAGCGTTACACCCAATTCCATCAGTTCTTGGCGCGCACGGGCCTGAAAAACCGCTTCTGCCTCTGCCAAATGGGTCCGGGAATTGATCCCCAGTGTTTCACTTTCCTCACACGCCACGGCGGTCACACCCAACCCACGTTGACGGGCCAGCCCAACCACATCGGTAAGGTAGTACTCGCCCTGCGCATTGTTTGGAGTAATGTCATCGATCAAAGAGAAAAGCGTTTCTCGATCAGCCAGCATAACGCCGGAGTTGCAAAAGGTTACAGCGCGCTCCTCGTCTGAGGCATCGGCAAACTCGACGATCCGATCCAGCTGGTCGCCTGACATGAGCAATCGGCCGTATTTTCCTGGATCCGCCGCTTCAAAGCCCAAAACAACCACGGCGTTTTCGGCCTTAGCGGCCACCATGGATTTCAATGTTTCGGCCCTAACAAAGGGCGTGTCGCCAAACAGGACAATTACATCGCCGCCAAAGTCTTTGAGCGCTTCACGGCAAACCTCAACCGCATGGGCGGTGCCGTTTTGCTCTTTTTGCTCGACGACAACGACTTCTTCGTTAAAATCTTCTGCGGCGGATTGCACCGCGTCAAACCCGTGCCCAGCCACAACCACGACGCGCTCCGGTGCCAAAGCGGTACCAGCCTGCATGGCGTGGACCAACATGGGTGCGTTGGCGATGGGGTGCAGAACCTTCGGCAGGTCTGAATTCATCCGTGTGCCTTTGCCTGCGGCGAGGATGACAAGTGCAATGCTCATCTGATTTCTCTTTTATTTCTATTGCCCCCGTTTTATCCGAGTGCAGGAAGGGTGCAAGGCCAACGGCCATCAATTCAGGTTGCGCCCTGTAACAGCGATGCGCGGGAAGTCGCGCAGGCGGCAGGGAGCACTACATGAGAACAGTGGTTTTTGATCTGGATGGAACACTTGCGGACACAAGCGGTGATTTGATTGAAGCTGCCAATGTGTGTTTTCGCGATATGGGACATGGGGATGTTCTATCGGTGGAAAGAGACGCAGGCGTCGCCTTGCGTGGCGGACGGCGCATGTTGACCGAAGGACTTGCGCGTTTAGAGGCACTGGATGAGGCCGTTGTGACTAAATATTATCCCATTTTGTTAGAGGCTTATGGTGGTGCAATTGCGACGCACACAGTGCTATACGATGGGGCCATGGAAGCGGTTGAGACACTCAAATCACGCGGATACGGCGTCGGCATCTGTACCAACAAGCCGGAAGCTCTGGCTGAGCAACTTTTGAATGCGCTTTGTGTCAGGGAGGCTTTTGGGGCTTTGGTTGGCGCTGACACTTTGCCTGTACGCAAGCCCGATCCTTTGCCATTGCAGGAAACTGCACGGCGGTTGAACGGCGATCCAGCGCAAACGGTGCTTGTTGGTGACAGCGACACGGACAGGAACACGGCACGTGCCGCAGGGGTGCCCAGCATTTTGGTGACCTTTGGGCCAAGCGGCGAGGATATGGCCGCGCTGGAACCTGAGGCATTGCTACATGACTTTGAGGCGCTACCTCAGCTTGTTGCTGCGTTGATTGGCCAAAACCCGAATTGATTTCAAATGAAAGTCGCCAACCCATCCTTGATGTGACAACCCAACTGCGAGTGCCAAAAATGAGCGAAAACTTTACAGGCAATTTCACCCAGCAGTTGCCGATCTCCGAGGAGGCAATCGAAGCAGCTGTTTCAGTGATGAAAAATGGGAGGCTGCATCGCTACAACCTTTCGGAGGGCGAGATTGGTGAAGTTTCGCTTCTCGAGCAGGAATTTGCAGCCTACGTCGGGAGCAAGTTCTGCCTCGCGGTGGCCTCAGGAGGGTATGCGCTTGCCTGTGCTCTACGCGCGATGGAAGTGACGCCGGGCGATCGAGTTTTGACCAACGCGTTCACTTTGGCTCCGGTTCCGGGCGCGATTGCAAGCATCGGTGCGGTGCCGGTTTTTGTAGGTGTGACGGCGGGGCTGGTGATTGATCTGGCTGACTTGGAAGCTAAGGCGGGCCAGGCGGATGTCCTCCTGTTGTCTCATATGCGCGGGCATATCTGTGACATGCAGGCGCTTATGGCGATCTGCGACGCGCATAATGTCAAAGTGATCGAAGATTGTGCGCATACGATGGGGGGAGGCTGGAAGGACATACCCTCAGGGCGACATGGCGCAATGGCTTGTTATTCCACGCAGACTTATAAACATATCAACTCCGGGGAAGGCGGATTCTTGATCAGCGATGATGAAGAGTTAATGGCCCGTGCGGTGATGTTATCGGGTAGCTATATGCTTTATGAGCGGCATGGCGCTGCGCCGTCTCCAGAGGTGTTTGAGCGTATAAAGTACCACACCCCCAATGTGTCCGGTCGGATGGATCATTTGCGCGCGGCTATTTTACGGCCGCAATTGCGGGAGTTGGATGTGCAAGTTGCAGCCTGGAATGCGCGGCACGACATTTTGCTGTCAGGGTTGCGGGGAACGCCAGGGCTTGCGGTTGTTGAGAGGCCTGACGGGGAAGCATACGTTGGCAGCTCCATACAGGTCGTTTTGCTGGACTGGTCGGAGGAGCAAATCAACGAGGTGCTGACCCGCTGCGGTAGGCGGGGGGTCGAGCTCAAATGGTTTGGTGGCGCTGAACCGGTTGCCTTCACGTCCCGATACGACAGTTGGCGCTACGCGCCGTCTGAAGCGATGCCAAAGACGGACCGCATTCTGAAAGGCATTGTCGATATGCGCATCCCGCTCACATTTTCGGAAGCGGATTGCGTGTTGATCGCAGGCATCATTCGGGCGGAAGTCAGCGCTGTGTATCAGGCGGGCTAACGTCCTTTAGAGAATGCCGAGAGCCGCTTCTGGCGGACGGCCAAATGCGGCTTTGTCGTTGGCGATCACGATTGGGCGTTCAATCAGCTTTGGGTGTGCGGCCATTGCGCTCAGCAACGTGGCGTCGTCATCCGATTTGGAGAGGCCAAGCTCTTTGAACAGCGCCTCCTTTGGGCGCATCATTTCGATAGTGGTCACGCCTAGGAGGGCTTTGACCGATGCCAGTTCCTCTAGGCTTGGAGTGTCCTCGAGGTAAAGACGCACAGTAACGTCGCCTTTTTCCTCAACAAGTGCCAGAGTTTGTCGGGACTTAGAGCAGCGTGGGTTGTGCCAAATGCAGATCATAGCCAGCCCTCACGTTTGCTGCCCACAGCCTCCGAAACATTGTCAAACCCGTCGTTTTGCAGAAGTTTGTCCAAGTCGCGAATGATGGTTTCCGCAAGAGAGAAGCCGCTAAACACCAAGGCGGTATAGAGTTGCACTGCACTCGCGCCGGCGCAAATTTTGGCGTAGGCTTGCTCTGCTGTGCTAACTCCGCCAACGCCAACCAGAGGTATGGTGCCTTCCGTTAATTTGGACAACCGCGCCAGAACACGGGTGGACTTTTCAAACAGCGGCGCGCCGGACAGTCCGCCGGCTTGATCTTTGTGGGCACTCACGAGGCCTTCGCGAGACAGGGTTGTGTTGCTTGCGATGATTGCGTCTAGACCACTTTCAGCAGCCACTTCGGCAATTTCAGAGAGCTCTGTCTCCGTCAGATCCGGTGCGATTTTCAAAAATACTGGGATCTTGCGATCTAGGCCTTCACGGGCTTCCATAACGCCAGCCAAAAGTGCTGAGAGCGCCGCTTTGCCTTGTAGATCACGCAATTTTTCGGTGTTCGGAGAACTGACGTTCACGGTGGCAAAATCTAGATGTGCGCCGCAGTGCGCCAGTACGCGTGCAAAATCCTCGGCACGGTTCTCGCTGTCTTTGTTGGCGCCCAAATTGAGGCCGATCACGGCATCTTTGGGCCGGTGCGCAAGCCTTGCGCCGATTGTCTCCATGCCGTCGTTGTTAAACCCAAATCGGTTGATCGCGGCTTTGTCTTCGGTCAGGCGGAAGAGGCGAGGTTTTGGGTTTCCTGGCTGCGGACGTGGTGTGGCTGCGCCTACTTCAATAAAGCCAAAACCGGATTTAGACAGCGCGGCCAACGCAGTGGCATTTTTGTCAAAACCTGCCGCGAGGCCAACCGGATTTGGCAACTCGAGTCCGACTAAATTTGTCTTTAGGCGTGAAGACGTAATGGTTCCGGGCGCATTTCCTAGGCCCATTTCCAGTGCCTTAAGCGCCAGTCCATGTGATTTTTCGGGATCCATGCTGCGCAGCACGTTCATTCCGAAAGCTTCGAGACCTCGTTTCAGAATCATGATAATACTCCGGCAGGAAACTCATGTTTTCCGTCAATCAACGGCAGAGGTTGGGCCCAGGTCACATCAGACAAGCGGAACTCGCGGTACAGATGTGGAAACTCCGCGCCACCGCGGGAAACTTCCCATTTTAGTTCCTCCCCCAACGATGCCGCTTCGCAGGCCAAAAGGAATAAGTCCCCTTCGCCCGCGAAATGCTTGGCCGCAGTTTCAGCGGCTTGCTTTGCAGTGGAGAAATGAATGTAGCCATCGGCCACATCAACGGGGGCGCCGGCGGATTGCCCGTTGGCACGCAGGGCCGCCCATTCATCGGAGCGGAATATCTTGAAGATCAGCATGGCCTGCTCATGCAACGGACAAGGGGCTAGGTCAAGCGTGTCCTTAGATGTAATATCTTTGACATTTGAGCCGTTTAAACGGCACGATATTGACTGAATGATAAAAAGAGAGGGGATTCTCCATGATTGCTCGTTTGATGACAGGGGCGGCAGCACTGGCCGTAACAGCCGGTATGGCCGCAGCGGATTATACGCTGACAGTTTTGCACACCAATGATTTCCATGCTCGATTTGAGCCTATTTCCAAATACGACTCCGGTTGTGGCGAAGAGTCCAACGCGGAGGGCAAGTGCTTTGGCGGTTCTGCGCGTTTGGTGACTGCGCTGGCTGATGCCCGTGCCCGTTCTAACAACTCGATCCTTGTGGACGGTGGTGACCAATTCCAGGGCACGCTGTTTTATACCTACTACAAAGGTAAACTTGCGGCGGAAATGATGAACAAGCTTGGGTACGACGGCATGACCGTTGGCAACCACGAGTTTGACGACGGCCCAGAAGTTCTGCGTGGCTTCATGGATGCGGTGAATTTTCCTGTTCTGATGTCCAACGCAGATTTCTCCGGTGAAGAACTTCTGGCGGATAAACTTCTCAAATCCACTGTGATTGAGCGCGGCGGCGAAAAGATTGGTCTCATTGGACTTACCCCACAGGACACCGACGAGCTTGCGAGCCCAGGTCCAAACATTACATTCACTGACCCGTCAGAAGCGGTTCAGGGTGAGGTCGATAAACTCACCGAGATGGGTGTGAACAAAATCATCGTGCTGAGCCACTCTGGTTACGGTGTGGACCAACAGGTTGCGGCAAACACCACTGGTGTGGACGTGATTGTAGGTGGGCACTCCAACACGCTGCTGTCCAACACGTCTGATCGTGCCGAAGGCCCATACCCAACCATGGTTGGCAGCACTGCAATTGTGTCTGCCTACGCGTATGGCAAGTTCCTTGGCGAGTTGAACGTGACCTTCAACGACGCAGGCGAAATTGTGGAAGCCGCCGGTGAACCGATCATTATGGATGCAGCCGTGGCCGAAGATGAAGCCACCAAAGCGCGTATTGCTGAAGCTGCGGCACCGTTGGAAGAAATCCGCAAGCGGGTGGTCGCGGAGACAGCAGAAGCGATTGACGGTGAGCGTGGCTCCTGCCGTGCTGGAGAATGCACCATGGGCAATCTGATTGCCGACGCGATGCTGGACCGTGTGAAAGACCAAGGCGTGCAGATTGCCATCCAAAACGGTGGCGGCATTCGCGCTTCCATTGATGCGGGTGAGGTGACCATGGGCGAAGTGCTGACCGTGCTGCCGTTCCAGAACACACTGTCCACTTTCCAAGTAACAGGCGAAACCATTGTTGCCGCTCTGGAAAATGGAGTGAGCCAGCACGAAGAAGGTGCCGGTCGGTTCCCACAGGTCGCGGGCATGTCCTATGCGTTTGATGCGAGCAAGGAAGCTGGCAGCCGTGTGAGTGACGTGATGGTTGGCGGTGAGCCAATCGACGCTGGCAAACTTTATAGCGTGGTGTCCAACAACTATGTGCGTAATGGCGGCGACGGCTACAAAATGTTCCGCGATGCGCAGAACGCTTATGATTATGGTCCGGACCTGGCGGATGTAACCGCTGAGTATCTGGCGGCTCAAGGCCCGTTCAAGCCATTTTTGGATGGCCGTATCACCATTAAGTAAGTCGTCTGACTTGACGATTTATGCCCCCGCTAGGAAACTGGCGGGGGTTTTCTTTTGAGGCAGCCATGGACCGACCACCTATCGATCTGATCGACCAGAAAATCCGCGAGGCGGAAGCCATAGGTGCGTTTGGTAACCTTAAGGCAGTGGGCGGGCCTTTGCCCAAAGAGGATGACGTTGACAATGCGCGACTCAATCGACTGATGGGGGAGGTCGGTTGGGCTCCGGAGTTTGTGTCGCTGTCGCGGGATTTGAACTGGGTTCGGGAAGAATTGCACGAGACTGCTGAAAAAAATCGACGGCAGGACATCTTGAAAGAGATTTCGATGATGGACGTCGAGTTTGTATTGGCACAGAAAGCGCAACGCTGATGTGTGGGAGGTTTGCGATCACCCTGCCACCCGATGCGATGGCGCAATTGTTTTCGGCAACGCCAGCCAACAATTTGCCGGACGTACCCAACTTCAATGTCTGCCCAACCAATCAGGTTCACGTCGTGTTGGGCGAAGATGAGGCCGCAAGGCGGTTGGTGTCCATGCGGTGGGGGGTCATTCCTAAATGGTACAACGCGCCATCGGATGGACCACTGCTGATCAATGCACGCGCGGAGACATTGGCGGAAAAGCCGGCCTTTCGAGCCGCCTGCCGAGAACGACGGTGTTTGATCCCGGTGACCGGGTTTTATGAGTGGACCAAAGACAGTGAAGGTGTGCGTTGGCCATGGTACATTTCAGCAGAGGTGCCTTTGGCTTTGGCTGGGGTGTGGCAAGAGTGGTCGCAGGGCGAAGACACCATGTCCACATGCGCGATTGTGACCACCCAAGCCAATGAAACCATGTCGCAAATCCATCATCGCATGCCTGTGGTGATTGATGAAGAAGATTGGGGGCTGTGGCTTGGGGAACAAGGGCATGGGGCGGCCACTTTGATGACGGCGGCAGATGAAGGCCTGCTGTCTTTTCATCAGGTTGATCGAGCGGTGAACTCAAACCGCGCTGCGGGTCCGGATCTAATCGAACCGCTTTAGTATTCGATTTTGCGCGAAGGTTGGCCGTGGATTATCAAGAAATGCGCGACAATCCTTCAGCTTCTGAGGGGCCGCAAGTGGCTTGGCGTGGGGCGTTTGGCCTGAGATGATGGGATGAACTTTTTGGAGGGTCCCATGTCCCGGTCTTCGTATTATGCACCGCAAGGCGGTCTGCCACCACAAACCCAATTGCTCACTGACAGAGCGATGTTCACCGAGAGCTTTGCCGTCATTCCAAAAGGCACGCTAACAGACATTGTGACGTCTAATTTGCCGTTCTGGTCGGACACCCGTGTGTGGGTGATCGCACGGCCGATGAGTGGCTTCTCGGAGACGTTTTCCCATTACATTGCTGAAGTGGCTCCTGGTGGGGGGAGCGATAAGCCAGAGCTCAATCCCGAGGCGCAAGGTGTGTTGTTTGTTGTCGAGGGCAGTATTTCCGTCACAATCGATGGAAGGCTCCATGAGCTGGGTGACGGCGGATATGCGTATCTGCCAGCAGGCTGTGAATGGACGCTCAAGAATTCCAGCGATGCACCCGCGAAGTTTCACTGGATTCGCAAAAAATATGAATCGGTTGAGGGCATTGACGCCCCAGAAGCCTTTGTCACCTCAGATGCGGAAACGCCGCTCAACTATATGCCGGATACGGATGGGAAGTGGGGCACGACGCGCTTTGTGGAACCAGATGATCTGCGCCACGATATGCACGTCAATATTGTTACTTTTGAACCGGGTGGCGTGATTCCGTTTTTGGAGACACACGTGATGGAGCATGGGCTCTACGTGCTGGAAGGCAAAGCGGTATATAAGCTCAACCAAGACTGGGTTGAGGTTGAAGCAGGTGACTATATGTGGCTGCGCGCCTTCTGCCCGCAGGCCTGCTATGCGGGTGGCCCAGCCAAATTCCGTTACCTGCTCTACAAAGATGTGAACCGGCATATGACTCTGTAAAACGGGTAATAAGGGTGTTTTGCATACAACTCATGGGGTTGTGGCAAAATGCCTTTACTTGGTAGCGATAACAAACGGTTGTTGGCGGGTTTTCCGCCCCTTTTGGGGTGGCAATTGCAGACCAAACCCTATCAATTGACCTTTCAGAGCAAGCTGGGACGCGTGTCATGACCGAACGCAAGATCAAAATATTCATCAATGGGTTTGGTCGCATTGGCCGGACGGTTTTGCGTATCCTTGCCAAAGGCCAGCATGCAGAGTTTGAGATTGTTGGTATCAACGATATCGAACCGCTCGAAACCTGTGCCTATCTATTTGAGTTTGATAGTGTTTTTGGTGCTTATCCTGGGGTTGTTGAGAACGACGGACAAGCGCTCAGCGTGGACGGCCTGACCATTCCTTTTTTTGACGAACGCGACCTGAGTACGCTGAACCTACGCGATGTCGACGTGGTGCTGGAATGCACTGGCATGGCGGGGACGCGGGCGATTGCTGAACGTGGCTTGGCCGCAGGTGCGACCAAAGTGTTGATTTCCGGCCCTTCTGACGAGGCTGACGACACAATTGTGCTTGGTGCCAATGAAGAGCTTTTGAGGGATCAGAAAATCCTGTCAAATGCTTCTTGTACTACGAATGCGCTGGCGCCGTTGATGCGGGTATTGGATGCGGAGTTTGGACTGATCAGTGGGCATATGACCACCGTGCATTGCTACACCGGCAGTCAACCAACCGTGGATCAACCGCGCGCAGACTTGGCACGGAGCCGGGCGGCAGCGTTGTCGATGGTGCCTACAACCACGTCGGCGCAGCGGATGATTGATAAAGTTTTGCCACACCTCAAAGGCCGCGTGGAAACACGGGCGATACGGGTGCCAACGGCCAGCGTGTCTGCAATTGATCTGACAATTCAGACCGAAAAAGATGTGACAGTTGAAACGGTTAACGCGTGCTTGAAGGCAGCGTCGGAACGAGAGGGTATCTTGGGCTGGAGCACGAAGCCGCTTGTCTCCACCGACCTACGGGCGCGACCGGAATCGTTGATACTGAGTGAGCGAGAAACCAGCGTGTCTGTGGGCGGGCTTTTGCGCGTCTTTGGCTGGTATGACAATGAATGGGGCTTTTCCAACCGGATGTTGGATATGGCCAGGACCATGGGGCGGCGCTGAGCTGCGCGAGGGGATTTGGGAGAATACAAGAGATGACAAATACCAAAGATCAGGACCGCGCGCGTCAGGCCGCACTAGACTACCACGAGTTTCCCAAGCCCGGAAAACTGGAAATTCGCGCGACCAAGCCGATGGCAACAGGGCGTGATCTGAGCCGCGCGTACAGCCCGGGTGTGGCGGATGCCTGTCTCGAAATTGAGAAAAATCCCTCAGATGCAACGCGTTATACCGCTAAAGGCAATTTGGTTGCGGTTATTTCCAATGGCACGGCCGTGCTGGGCCTTGGCAATATCGGCGCGCAGGCTTCCAAACCTGTGATGGAAGGCAAAGCGGTTCTTTTCAAAAAATTTGCCGGGATCGACTGTTTTGACATTGAGGTAAACGAGTCCGATCCGGAGAAACTCGCAGATTTGGTGTGCCGTCTGGAACCCACTTTCGGGGCAATCAATTTAGAAGATATTAAAGCGCCGGACTGCTTCTTGGTGGAGCGGATCTGCAAAGAGCGTATGAACATTCCGGTGTTCCACGACGATCAGCATGGTACCGCGATTGTGGCGGCTGCCGCGGCGTTCAACGCCTTGATTGTGGCGAAGAAAAACGTCGAAGACATCAAAGTTGTGGCACTGGGCGCGGGGGCGGCGGGGATCGCCTGTCTCAAGATGCTGATGACCATGGGTGTGCAGCACGAAAACATCTTGATGCTGGACTCCAAGGGCGTGGTGCACAAACAGCGCAATGACTTGACCGCAGAGAAGGCTGAATTCGCGCAAGACACTGATAAGCGGACAACAATAGAGGCCATGGAAGGGGCGGACCTGTTTCTTGGCGTGTCCGGTCCTGGGTTGTTGACCAAAGAAATGGTTGAACAGATGGCGGATGATCCGATCATCTTTGCGCTTGCCAATCCAACGCCTGAGATCATGCCGGAGTTGGCACGTGAGGCTGCACCTGGGGCGTTGATTGCGACTGGTCGGTCGGATTACCCGAACCAGGTCAACAACGTGCTGTGTTTCCCGTTCATTTTCCGGGGCGCGCTCGATGCTGGCGCGACCGAGATCAACGACGCAATGAAGCTGGCCTGTGTTGAGGCAATTGCCGGTTTGGCTCGGGAAACAACCAGTGCGGAAGTCGGGGTCGCTTACAAAGGCGAAACTCTGGCGTTTGGCCCTAACTACCTGATCCCAAAGCCGTTTGATCCGCGTCTATTGCCGACTATCGCAGTGGCGGTGGCCAAGGCTGCACTTGATTCTGGCGTGGCAACCAAGGAACTTGATTTGCATGCGTATGAGAACAAGCTGCAGGCGCAGGTGTTCCGCTCTTCAATGATCATGCGCCCCGTGTATGAGGCCGCGAGCATGAGCCGCCGTCGGGTTGTGTTTGCTGAGGGCGAAGACGAGCGGGTGCTGCGGACGGCGCAGGCGATGTTGGAGGATACAGTTGACACTCCGGTGCTGATTGGTCGACCCGAGGTTGTTGCACATCGTCTTGAAAAGGCAGGGCTAAAGATCAAGCCGGGGGTGGATTTTGAACTGATCAACCCTGAGCAAGATGAGCGGTACCGTGATTACTGGACGCACTATCACGCAAAGCTGCGCCGTCAGGGTGTTAGCCCAGACAGTGCGCGGGCAATCATGCGGACCAACAACACGGCGATTGCGGCAATCGCCGTGGACCGTGGGGATGCGGACAGCTTGATCTGCGGCACCTTTGGCGAGTATCGCTGGCATCTGCGCTACGTGACAGAGATGTTGAAAAACAAGCACTTGCATCCGGTTGGGTCGCTGTCCCTGATCATTCTGGACAAGGGGCCGCTGTTCCTAGCGGATACCCATATTCACATTGAACCTACCTCTGAGCAAATTGCGGAAACCGTGATTGCGGCGGCGCGGCACGTCAGGCGGTTTGGGGTGGATCCAAAGATTGCGCTCTGTTCCGGGAGCCAGTTTGGCAACTTGGATTCACACTCGGGTCGGGTAATGCGCGGGGCGTTGGATCTATTGGATCAGAACGACTATGACTTTGAATATGAAGGGGAAATGCACACCGATGCCGCCCTTGATCCAGAGTTGCGCGAGCGTTTGTTCCCCGGTGGGCGTTTGACCGGCAAAGCAAATGTGCTGGTCTATTCCAACACAGATGCGGCGGGCGCGACCCGTAACATCTTGAAATCAGTATCAGATGGGCTGGAAGTTGGGCCGATCCTGATGGGCATGGGCAACCGTGCCCACATCGTGACGCCGTCGATTACTGTGCGTGGTTTGCTGAACATTGCTGCGTTGGCGGGCACTGAAGTTTCGACCTACGGCTAAGCCACATTTGAAGAGATGCAACAGGCCCCGTTAACCTTGGTTTGCAGGGCCTGTTTTCTGTCTGTATGACGTTGGTATCGCGTCGGTTTCACGTCGGTGCGGGTATTGTGGTCGCGCAAATGGTAAACACACCGCGCGGTCAAAGTGGCCAGAACACCAGAATGGCCGGGATCGATACCACAACTACCAAAATTTCCAGCGGCAGACCCATGCGCCAGTAATCTCCAAAGCTGTAGCCTCCGGGCCCAAGGATAAGCGTGTTGTTCTTGTGACCGATGGGCGTGAGGAAGGCCGAAGAGGCGGCGACTGCGACCGCCATCAGGAACGGGTCCGCGGACACACCAAGTGCCTGCGCCATTTGGATGCCAACCGGGGCGGCGACAATGGTGGTGGCGGTGTTGTTGAGCACGTCGCTGAGGGTCATGGTGACCAGCATCAAGACTGTCAGCACAGCCCAAGCGGGCAGGCCGGAGGTGAGGCCAACAAGTGCGTTGGCAATCAGGGAGGTGCCGCCGGAGCTGTCGAGCGCCGCACCAAGTGGGATCATGGAGCCAAGCAGCACCACCACCGGCCATTCGACATGATCGTAGAGTTCGGAGAGCGGAATGATTTTGGCAAGGACGTATGCAATCACCACGAGACCCAAAGCAATGGGCAGGTAGATGAGGCCCAAAGAGGCGGCAGCAACAGCGCCAACAAAGAGACCAATGGCCAGCCACATCTTGCTGTTGGCGGTAACCGACAAGCCCCGGTCCGCGAGCGGTAAACAGCCAAGCCAGTCGGTCACGTCCGGGCCGCGGTCTTTGTGCACAAGAATCAATAGAATGTCGCCCGGTTGCACCACCGTTTTGCGGATCTGGCTGCGGATGCGCCGGCCTTCGCGGGAGATGCCCATCAGCACAGCGCCTTGTCGCCAAGCAAGGCCGAGGGCGGCGGCAGTTTTGCCGGCAATGCGGGCGGTTTCGGGTACGACGACTTCAACAATGTCGAGGCCGTCCCCAGCGGCCTTGAGCTGCTCCTCGCGTTTTTCGTCGGAGAAATTGAGCGAGAGGGCCGCGCGGAACTCGTCTAGCGCGTCTGGTGTGGCTTCGAGCACCAGGGCGTCACCTTCGCGCAGGACGTTGGTGCGGGCGGAGCCGTAGAGGCGTTTGCCACCGCGCATCATGCCGATGATTTGCACGTCCGCTTCTTCGGCGTCCGGCTCCAGCTCTCCCAAGCGTTTGCCAATCAGTTTGCTGTCTGTGGGTACGGTGAGTTCGGCAATGTATTGGCCGAGGTCCGCGACCTTTTTGCCTGCGTCTTCGCGGTCCGGGATCAGCCGCCAGCCGATGAGGGCGACAAACAACAAACCTGCGATGGCAGTGAGGCCGCCGACGGGTGCGAAGTCAAACATTTTGAACGGCTCGCCCAAGCGCTCCTCTCGGATAGAGGCGATGATGATGTTTGGCGGCGTGCCGATGAGCGTAGCCATGCCGCCAAGGATGGTGGCAAAGCTGAGTGGCATCAGGGATTTCGACGGGCTGCGGCCTGCTTTGCGGGCGGTTTGGATGTCCACCGGCATCAGTAGGGCCAATGCGGCGACGTTGTTCATAAAGGCGGAGAGCACTGCACCTACCGCGCCCATGATGGCGATGTGGTTGCCAAGGGAACGGGCGCTGTCGACCAAGGTGCGGGTGATCAGGCCCACAGCACCGGAGCGCACAAGTCCTGCGGAAACAATCAAAACCAGCGCCACAATGAGCGTGGCCGGGTGGCCAAAACCGGAAAAGGCATCTTTGGTGGGCACCACGCCCGCGACAACAGCAATCATAAGAGCGGCAAAAGCCACCATGTCATAACGGAAGCGCCCCCAAAGCAGCATGACAAATACACCACCAAAGAGGCTGAACAAAATGATCTGATCGGGTGTCATAAAAAGGCCTGTGCGCAAATTTTGTTGCACCGGAGTCAATCGCAGAGCCATGAGAAACGCAAGTCGCTTGCGGCCTTTGGCTGCCTTGACGTATAGAGAGCCCTGAAAAAGCGATACTGCCAATAGATAACCGGAGGCGAACCATGGCCGGCCACAGTAAATGGGCAAACATTCAGCACCGCAAAGGGCGTCAGGACGCCGCGCGCTCCAAGCTGTTTTCCAAACTTTCCAAGGAGATCACGGTTGCAGCCAAGATGGGCGACCCTGATCCAGAGAAAAACCCACGTCTTCGGATGGCGGTGAAGGAAGCCAAGAGCCAGTCCGTTCCTAAAGATGTAATTGATCGCGCGATCAAGAAATCGGTTGCAGGCGAAGGCGACGAATACGAAGAAATCCGCTATGAAGGCTATGGCCCCAGTGGCGTGGCTGTGATTGTCGAAACCATGACCGACAACCGCAACCGGACAGCCTCCACCGTGCGTTCCACTTTCACCAAGAGTGGCGGCAACTTGGGTGAGACCGGGTCAGTTGGCTTTATGTTTGACCGAAAAGGCGAAGTGACCTACGGCGCGGATGCCGGCGATGCGGACTCTGTCTTTGAGGCGGCAATTGAAGCCGGTGCTGAGGATGTCGAAAGCTCTGAAGAGGGTCACATCATCTGGTGCGAAGACACCGATTTGAACGACGTGTCCAACGCGTTGGAAGCGGCGTTGGGTGAATCTGTCAGCACCAAGCTGGTGTGGAAGCCCACCACCACAACCGAGCTGGACCTGGAAGGCATGCAGAAGTTGATGCGCCTGATTGATGCGCTGGAAGATGACGATGACGTGCAGCGCGTGACCGCCAACTTTGAAGCCTCGGATGAGGTGATGGAGCAGCTATAAGTCTCTCCCTTCATTGTAATTTTTGAAGCCCCGTCAGCGCCGCTGGCGGGGCTTTTGCTTGGGCCGGTTACCCATCCCATAGTTTTGCCGCAATTTTTTGGTAGTTTGACATTGGAACTATCAAAAAAGATTGGTTTGAGGGACTGAAGGCATGCGGTTTGACCTTCTGGACGGGGTGCGTGGACACCTGCTTTTTATGATGATGCTGGCGCATTTGGGGGCACAACCTGGCATGGGCTATCTTTATGATGTGCATCATGTGCGGATCATTCAGTTGTTGAGCGCTGAGTTTCTGGTGATTTTGTCGGGGCTGCTGGTCGGCATTTTGTATGTCATCAAGTTTCAGGAACGCCGGAAACTGGCGCGATTTCTCAATCAACGTATTCGCAAGATCTACGTCTATTATTTGATCTCAGCCGGGCCGTTTTTGATGTTCCTGGTGTTGGAAGGGGGCGGGTTAGGGCAGTTTGCTTTCGGCGTGGGCGAGGTCCTCCTCATTCAGAATGGCGGGGCCTATTCGGATATTTTGCCGATCTATGTTTACTGTTTTGCATTGTTGTTTGTGCTGAGTTTTGGGCTGGCCTACCTGCCGCAGATAACGTTGTTGATACCCTCAGCTCTGATCTATGTGGCGAGCCTGTTCAATTATGATGGTGGCGTGTTTGGTTGGGGCGGCAAGTTTCTGGTTTTTGACATCGCGGCCTGGCAGTTTCTGTTCTTCCTGTCGTATTTGGCCGGGTTGTATTTTCGCGAGATTGTTGACTGGGTGAATGACCTCAGTGAGACGGCGTTTGTGGCCCTTCTCGTTATTTGCGCCGGGTTTGCTTTGGGTCAGCGCTGGGCATTTTGGTACCCAGCTTTGGGCGAGATGCCGGACGGCGTTCCGGGCAATTGGTTTAGGATGCATCTACATCCGGTGCACATATTACGGACGTTTGCGGTGGCGGCATTTGTCACTGTTGTCATGATCCGCGCTGTGCCGTTGACGGCGTGGTTGACCAAAGTGTTTCGTTGGTACTTCTCGCTGCCGCTGCTGCGGTATTGCGGCATTTGGGCAATCCAGATGTTTGTAATCCACGTCTATGTAATTGCACTGTTTGCGTATCTGCTGCCGCAGTGGGGCGCGACAGCACGGTTTGGCTGGGCGGTGGCATTTCAAGCCGGGTACATGTTGATCCCGTATTTCATTCACTACGGTGTGGTGCGGCGGCGGCAAGTTTTGGCGGCGCGCAGCGCTAGTTAAGATGCGCGCGGGCCACTTGGCGCACCGCCTTGGTCAGTGGGTTGAGAGCCGGTGCCAAAAGGCGGCTCGATTGCCAAAATAGCGGCGTGTCGAAGGTGGTGTTTGGGATCAGAGGGACTAAGGCACCGGTTTGCAGGTGGGCGCGCACCAAAGGTTCCGGGTTCATGCCCCAACCGAGGCCAAGCAAGCAAGCTTCGACAAATCCGGTGGAAGACGGCAGGCGGTGGCTGGGTGGTGTGGGCGTGACGCCCAGGTTGGTTGCCATCCAGGTGTCTTGCAAGCGGTCCTTGGCATCAAAGATCAGGAGTGGGGCTGTTGCAATGGCCGCGGCGGTGACGCCATTTGGAAAGTGCTTGGCCATATAGGCTGGGCTGGCAGAAGGGACGTATCGGATTGGTCCGAGCGGGGTGCTGTCACAGCCTGCGATGGGGGCTTCATGCGCGGTGACGGCGGCGACCACTTCGCCACGCCGGAGCCAATCCGCCGAGAAGTCCTGATCATCCACCACCAGATCAAACAAAAGGTCAGGCACTTGCGCGGCGGCTTTCAGGAACCACGTGGCGAGGCTGTCGGCAGTGACCGCGATGCGCAGGCGCGCGGTGCGGGGGGAGAGTTTTGCAAGATCGCGGGAGAGTGCGCCTTCCAGCATCCCCACCTGATCGAGGTGGGCGGCGAGCCTGCGACCGGTTTCAGTGCCTTCGCAGGGCGTGCCGCGTAAGACCAAGGGCATGCCCACACGTTCTTCAAGTGTTTTTAGGCGTTGGGAGATGGCAGATTGGGTGACGCCAAGCTCTTGCGCAGCAGCCTCAAAGCTGCCGGTGCGCAAGATTGCGGCGAGGGCGGCGAGTTGGGCGTAGTCGAGGGTCATTGTAGCTTTGCTGCGGTGCCGTGGGTGGGGGTGAGCCGGTACTGCTGAGGGCTCAATGTCGAGCTGTCATGGGCCAGCGCCCAGTCTTTGGCTTCGGAGAGCGACAAGCCTAAGTTCACTGCCAATTTATCCGCGAGTGCATAAGCAGAGCGGGCTGGGTGCAGTTTTGTGAGCGTGTCGATGTGGCGCAAGCGGGCTTCGGGGAATTGGTCCAGGCAATGCTTCATGTCGTCTTGCGGCAGCTGGAAATGGAAGGCCAGTGCCTTGCGCAGGAAGAGTTCATCATGGCCAGCGGCCTCCAGGCGGCGGCAATAGGCTACGTTGCTTTCGCCTTTGGCGGGCGGTAGGAGTTTGTAGCTCGGAAGATTCATAAGTGCTCCTAATGTGCCGCCAATTCTTTTAATTTGAGTAATCCACTCGCGAGCCGTAGTCAAACCCAAGATAAACGACAGACAAAGGCGCGATAGGCATGGGTGAAACAGGTATTATGGGACCAGCATTGGCAGGGTTTGCATTGGGGTTCTCGCTGATCATGGCAATTGGGGCGCAAAACGCCTTTGTGCTGCGTCAGGGATTGCGGGGCGAATATGTGCTGCCGCTGGTGCTGACCTGTGCGATGAGTGACGCGCTGTTGATCACGCTGGGCGTCGCGGGGTTTGGGACGTTGATTGCCGCCAATGACTGGGCGCTGACCATCGTGCTTTATGCCGGAGCTGCGTTTTTGTTTGTTTATGGCGCCCTGAATTTTAAAACAGCCTTCGCCGGAGGCGGAAAGTTGGAAGACAAGGGGCGGACGGCGGGCAGCCTTGTAGCAGCTTTCACAACCTGCTTGTTGCTCACCTGGGCCAATCCACATGTGTACTTGGATACCGTGATCTTATTGGGAGGCATTTCGGCGCAATATGAACCGTCTTGGGCTTTTGGACTTGGCGCAGCAGTTGCGAGTTTTGCTTTCTTCTTTTGCCTTGGGTATGGAGCGCAGCTTTTGCGTCCGATGTTCACCAGCCCACGCGCTTGGCAGGTCTTGGATGGTTTGGTTGGCTTGACCATGTGGGGAATAGCGCTCAGTTTACTCTTGAAAATTTGAGCAACAAGAGATCACAGATGCAAAAAAGATTGTTGGCGGCAGCGGTGGCGGCGTTGATCCCAGCCGCTGCCTGGGCGGAGTGTTATCCTTTTGAAGTGCACGCTTCGATTGAGGAAAACCAATGGTCGGTCATCTGGCAAAATGATGAGCCATATGCGATCAGCGAGATGTACCAGAATGTGAAGCTGCCGCTTTATCCGCAGGCCCCTGTGACTCCGCAGCTTTTGTATTTCGACCGGCCCATAACAGATCGCCCCAATGTAGCCGTGCTGCGATACTATGCGGGCTCACCGGGTACATCAGTTCTGGTGCCGATTGTCGAACAGGTGGTGTTTGATCTCGCGGATGCAGGCAAGGAAGTGTTGCGGGGGGCGTATATTGAAAATTGCGACCGCGTGGATTGGGAATGGACGCAGGAGACTGTTGCGGTGGGAGATCCCGGGATGGGGTATCAAAAATCAACGCTCCCGTGAGTTTGCGCACATAAGGTGTGGGGTGGTGCCTGTTTTGTGCGCAGGGAGAATGCACATATCCTTCAGGAAGCAACCTAGGAGGACGCCATGAGTTGGAACCCGGCCTTAGAACCTACATTGCCCGATGCCACCGCGTTGGAGGCGATTGAGACAGTTATCGTCCCACGGTCGCGTGATCTTGGTGGATTTTCCGTACGGCGGGCTTTGCCTGCACCAAAGCGACAGATGGTGGGGCCATTCATTTTCTTTGATCAGGCAGGACCAGCGGAGTTTTTGACCGGGCAGGGCATTGATGTGCGTCCGCATCCTCATATCGGATTGGGCACGGTGACTTACCTGTATCGCGGTGAATTTGAGCATCGCGACAGTCTGGGCACACATCAGATGATCTACCCAGGTGAGGTGAACTGGATGGTGGCGGGTAATAGCGTGACCCATTCGGAGCGCACCTCGGAAGTGACTCGAAAAGCGCCTAGCTCGTTGTTTGGCATCCAGACTTGGATTGCTTTGCCAGACGCGCGTGAGGATGATCCGGCGGCGTTTGAGCACCACGGCAAAGAGGCGCTGCCGTACCTTGAGGGCGAAGGCAAAGAAGTGCGCCTGATCCTTGGGGATGCTTGGGGCGCGCAGGCGCCGGTTACCATGATGTCGGAGACGTTTTACGCCGATGTGGCGTTGCAGGCGGGGGCGAAGTTGCCGATGCCGGATAACCATGAGGATCGGGGGCTTTACGTTTTGGAAGGTGCCGTGGAGATCGCCGGGGATGTGTTTGAACCGGGGCGCATGGTGGTGTTTCGGCCTGGAGACGCGATCACAGTGACGGCGGGACCGCAGGGCGCACGGCTGATGGCGCTGGGCGGGGAAACCATGAACGGGCCGAGATACATCTCCTGGAATTTTGTCAGCTCCAGCAAGGAAAAGATCCAAGCCGCCAAAGCCGATTGGGCAGCGGGCGATTGGGCGCATGGGCGGTTTCAATTGCCGCCCGGGGATGATGAGGAATTCACTCCATTGCCCAAACGGATGGTATAACGCCGCGGCAAAGTTTTGCTTAACAGGTTTCCTATCTCGACACTGCTGTCCGGGCATGTGTATGTGGCGGCATGACGGATGAAGGTGCCACTTCCCCTCTAAAGGGCGTGTTTTGGATGTTGGTCACGGGGCTCTGCTTTGTGGCTGTGACGGCGCTTGTGAAACTGGTGGGCACGCGGCTTCCGGCATCAGAGACCGCGTTTTTGCGCTATGCGCTGGGCATTGTGTTCCTGATCCCAATGATCAAGCCGATATTGGATGCCAAGCTCACCAAACGACAGGTTGGCTTGTTTAGCCTGCGGGGCGTGTTGCACACGGGGGCAGTGGTGGCCTGGTTCTTTGCCATGGCGCGGATTCCAATCGCAGAAGTCACGGCGATTAATTACCTTTCACCTGTTTATGTCACTATCGGTGCCGCGTTGTTCCTAGGGGAAAAGATGGCGTTTCGCCGGATTGCGGCGGTGATTGTGGCTTTGATCGGGGTGGCGATCATTTTGCGCCCCGGGTTTCGAGAGCTGAGCCCCGGGCATTTTGCGATGCTGTTCACCGCGCTGGGCTTTGCCGGCGGCTATCTGATAGCCAAGCGGCTGAGTGAAGAGGTCAGCCCCATGGTGGTGGTGGGCATGTTGTCGGTCACGGTGACCATAGGGCTTGCGCCTTTGGCGCTGTCAGTTTGGGTGACGCCCACCTTGGAAGAATTGGTGATCCTGTTTGGTGTCGCTTGTTTTGCCACGGCGGGGCATTTCACAATGACATTGGCGTTTAAGGCGGCGCCAGTGACCGTGACACAGCCGGTGAGCTTCTTGCAAATGGTCTGGGCTGTGCTGCTTGGTTGGATTGGATTTGGCGAGCAGCCGGATGTCTGGGTCTTGGTGGGCGCGCTGATTATCATTGGTGCGATCAGCTTTATCACCTGGCGTGAAGCGGTGCTGACGCGGCGCCAGATCACGCCGCTGGAAGGGCAGACCAAGCTCTGAGATTTGCCACAACGCTGAAAGTGCGCCTATCCTGAAGGAAATCGGGGGGGGGACACGATGAGATCAACTTTCTGGATGGTGGCGCTGGCGGTGACGACGGCCCCCTTGACCGTTCAGGCGGAGCTGGAAATCTGCAATGAAGCCAATTTTTCGCAGAGCGTGGCCGTGGCTTATAAGGACGGCGATTCCTATCGCTCACGCGGGTGGTGGAACCTTGATCCGGGCCAGTGTGACACGCCCGTCACTGGGGAGCTGAAACGGCGCTACTACTATGTTTTTGCGACGGCAACTGGATATGAGTTTGATCCGGCGGAACGGTATAGTTTTTGTACGGAGCTGTCCGGTTTCTCGATTGTTGGAGACGAAGATTGTGAGGCGCGTGGCTATGACAAGTCGATGTTTGCCAAAATCGATACGGGTAAGACCGCCAAAGACTATAGGCTGAATATCAAGGCGGGGATTTTCACGGCGCTTGATTCCGGGAGTTCGGGTGGTTCGGCGGCGACCCCACCGGCAGAGATTGTTTATACAACTGAGTCCGAGGCGCGGCGGATTTTGCCGCTGTATCTGCCGATGGAAAACTCTGGATTTTTTGGCGAACCGTTTTCACAGGTCGGCGTTTTTCAGGGCTGCGCGTATGAGTACGAAGATGCGTTTTGCAGCTTTCACGCGGAGGGTTGGAAATACTACGTCAACTACGGCAATGGCACCGAGGACGCGCTGTTAGATGCGTTGGAGTTCCTACCGGTGGGCACTCCGGTGGCCTTTGGCGGCGACATGATCAGTTATGGCGACGTCACGGTGGACACGGTGATCCGGGAGGTGAGTTATTTTCCGGAGTTGGACCCCTATCAGCACATTCGCGAAGCAATGATGGGGATGTGGCGCGATATGACGGACCCGACCGCGCAAATTTTGATTGAGGGCGCGGAATGGACGGACATGTATAATGGCGAGCCAGCGGCAACGTATTTTTTGCAGATTGCGTCGGGCTGTGATGCTGGGCCAGGTGGGCCGGTGTTGTTGCAGACCAATCCGGAGGATCGAGAGCCATATTGTTACATGATCGACAGTGTCACGGATGATGAGATGGTGTTGTTTTACTACGGCAATCCGCAGCCGTTCGTTTATCGGCGATGATTTGTCGCGAAACGTCTTGAGCGGGATGCCTTGCCCTCCATAGGGTGAGGCAAACAGCCCAAGGAGTGCCGCCATGTCCCGTCCCAATATCCTGATTTTTATGGTGGATCAGCTCAATGGGACGTTGTTTCCGGATGGGCCGGCGGAGTGGCTGCACGCACCCAACCTGAAAAAACTGGCGGCACGGTCGACGCGGTTTCAAAGCGCCTATACTGCCAGTCCGCTTTGCGCGCCGGGGCGGGCGGCGTTTATGTCGGGGCAGTTGCCGAGCGGCACTGGGATTTACGACAATGCGGCGGAGTTTGCTTCCTCCATTCCGACCTACGCGCACCATCTGCGCCGGGCCGGCTATCAAACCTGCCTGTCTGGTAAGATGCATTTTGTCGGACCGGACCAACTACATGGCTTTGAGGAGAGGCTGACCACCGACATTTATCCGCCAGATTTTGGTTGGACGCCGGATTACCGCAAGCCGGGGGAGCGGATAGAGTGGTGGTACCATAATATGGGCAGCGTCACCGGTGCCGGTGTGGCTGAGATTTCCAACCAGATGGAGTATGACGACGAGGTTGCCTATCACGCCACCCGCAAGGTTTATGATCTGGCGCGGGGGCAGGACAACCGTCCGTGGTGCCTGACCGTCAGCTTCACCCATCCCCATGACCCTTACGTGGCGCGCAAAAAGTATTGGGACCTCTATGAGGATTGCGACCATCTGCTACCGGAGGTGGGGGCCATTCCTTATGAAGATCAAGACGCGCATTCCAAACGCATTTTTGACGCCAACGATTGGCGCAGCTTTGACATCACCGAAGAGGACATCCGTCGCTCGCGTCGAGCCTATTTTGCCAACATCAGCTATTTGGATGACAAGATTGGTGAGGTGATGGAGGCGTTAGAGGCCACACGGCAGGAGGCGATTATCGTCTTTGTCAGCGACCATGGTGATATGCTGGGCGAACGCGGGCTGTGGTTCAAGATGAGCTTTTATGAAGGTTCCAGCCGCGTGCCGATGATGGTCGCGGCTCCGAATATGGAACCCGGGTTGGTGACCACTGCGGTGAGCAACATCGATGTCTGTCCAACGCTTTGTGAACTGGCGGGCGTGAGCATGGAAGAGGTCATGCCCTGGACCACAGGCGAGAGCCTGGTGCATCTCGGCCAAGGCGGAGAGCGCGACACGCCGGTGATGATGGAATATGCGGCAGAAGCCTCTTATGCGCCGATGGTGTCGCTGCGCTATGGCAGGTGGAAGTACAATCGCTGTGCGCTCGACCCGGATCAACTATTTGATCTGGAGGCCGATCCTCATGAGCTGACCAACCTGGCGGAGGAACCGGCGCATCGGGGCACGCTGCAGAGCTTGCGGGCCAAGTCCGAAGCGCAGTGGGATCTGGCGGCCTTTGATGCGGCAGTACGGCAAAGTCAGGCGCGGCGCTGGGTGGTCTATGAGGCGTTGCGAGAAGGAGGACATTTTCCATGGGATTATCAACCTCTGCAAAAGGCCTCGGAGCGCTACATGCGCAATCACATGGACCTGAATGTGGTTGAGGAAAACCAGCGGTTTCCGCGTGGGGAGTAGAACGCACATGAGGGAGTAGATTGTTAAGGCTTGTGCCCCTAGGCTGCGCCAAATGCGAAGGGGATAGGTCTATGACGTTGAAAACACTGATGTTGGCTGGGGTCGCGATGGCCATGGCGAGCATAGCGCAGGCGCAGATGTTCATTGATAGCGGTGTGGAGAGCGGCACCTACGGTGAGCCGCTGGAAGATGTGGCGATGCTGCAGGGCTGTGTGTTCGAGCAGGAAGTGCCAAGTTGCGAGCTGACCAGTAACGGGTTCACCTATTGGGTGAGTTGGAATGAATCCACGCCGAGCTACATCGTGGAGGCGATGGGCACGCTTTATGTGAATGCGCCGCTGTGGCTGCGGGCTGACATTGTTGAGATGGGGGACATGTCGGCACAGGTGACAGTACTTGCGATGCGCCATGATCCAGCTCTGGATCCTTTTGCGGAGATCCGCGCCAATCTGCAGGGGCAATGGGTCTTTGCGGCGGACCCCGCGTATACCTCGAGCGTTTGGGGGGATCGGGTGACCGAGGAGATCAATGGGGACTACTCGTCAGAGTACACACTGCAATTGGCCGATAGCTGTGAGAAATCAAACGGTCAGGGGCCGGTGATGATTGCCCACATCAATCCATGGGATGAGCCGCCTTGTATGATCATTGAAGCGGTGACAGCTGAAAAGATGATCATGCAATTGGCCGGGGGCGATGGCACGTTGTTCAAATACGTGCGTCCGTAGTCGGTATTAGCTTTCAGATTTGAGCATGAGGTCCGCCACTTCGCGGGCCTCTTTGCGTGCTTGGGCCGGGTCCAGCGGTGCGTCCGATTGCGCGGCCTCGAGCCAAACCCCGTCCATGTAACATTGCAACGCCTCACGCAGGGTTTCGCGGCGATCGTCGGCAACCAGTGCGCGCAGCTCGGCGCGGAAGTGAGCTGTTACACGAGATCGGTTGATGCGGTGTAAGCGTTGCAGACTCTCCGCATAAGGCGCGTTGGCCCAAAACTGTATCCAAATCGAGCACTGCTCATTGGTGAACAATCGGTCCGAGAAGTTGGCATCAAGCACCGCCATCAGCCGGTCATGCGGTGTTTTTGCAGTGGCGTATCGCTCCAGCATGGCTTGTTTCAACAAGGTCAGCAGGCGGCGCATGGTCGCCTCCATCAGCTTTTCCTTTGACCCGAAATAATAGTTGATCGAGGCAGCTGATGCTCCGGCTTCGGCTGCAATTTCTGCCATAGTGACAACGGCATAGCCCCGTTTGTGCACCGCCGTAATGGTGGCGTTGATCAACTCTTCATGTCGGATATCGCGGATACGTGTTCGGCCCATGACGCCACTTTAGCGAGATCGCCCGGAGGGGCAATGTTGTTGTCTCAATAAAATTTTTAAATGGTCATTTAAAAAAATGACTCATGATGTTAGTTTGTCTGCCAGATTGAGAATCCGCAGCCCCTTTGGGAGGGGCGTAGAAAAGGAACGCGCGATGCAGCTGCAACCGACGGCCAGCCATTTCATCAACGGGGCTTACGTGGAGGACACGGCGGGCGCACCAATTGAGATCATCTATCCGGCCACAGGCGAGGTGATTGGCAAGGTGCATGCAGCAACGCCAGCGATCATCGATCAGGCGCTTGAAAGCGCAAAGGCAGGTCAAAAGATCTGGGCGGCGATGACCGGTCGGGAGCGTGGGCGCATCCTGAGCCGTGCAGCGGCGATGATCATGGAGCGCAATCACGAGCTCTCGGTTCTGGAAACCTATGACACCGGTAAGCCTTACCAAGAGACCATCGCGGTAGACGCCACCTCTGGTGCGGATGCGTTGGAGTATTTTGGCGGCCTTGCGGGCAGCCTAACCGGTGAGCACATACCACTGGGCGAAGATTGGGTCTATACGGTACGTGAACCGCTGGGTGTCTGTGTTGGCATTGGCGCGTGGAACTACCCTACACAGATTGCTTGCTGGAAAGGTGCGCCTGCTTTGGCGTGTGGCAATGCGATGGTGTTCAAGCCGTCGGAAACCACGCCAATGTGCGCCTTGAAAGTTGCTGAAATCCTACATGAAGCGGGCGTGCCAGCGGGCGTCTACAACGTTATCCAAGGTATGGGTGAAGTTGGCGCAGCGCTGGTCAATGATCCGCGTGTGGACAAAGTCAGCCTGACCGGCTCGGTCCCTACCGGCAAGAAGGTCTACGCGGCAGCAGCGAGCCACATGAAGCATGTGACCATGGAGCTGGGCGGGAAATCTCCGCTGATCATCTTTGATGATGCGGATGTGGAGAACGCCGTGGGTGGTGCCATTCTGGGCAATTTCTATAGCTCCGGACAGGTGTGTTCCAACGGCACGCGGGTGTTTGTGCAGAAGGGGATCAAGGAAAAATTCCTGGCCCGTTTGGCAGAGCGCCTGCGCACAGCTGTGATTGGGGATCCGCTCGACGAGGCGACGAGCTTTGGTCCGATGGTCAGCGCACGTCAGATGGATATCGTGCTGGGCTACATGGCCAAAGGACAAGAAGAAGGCGCGCGGCTGGTTTATGGTGGCAAGCGTTTGGAACGCGACGGGTTTTATCTGGAGCCAACTGTGTTTGCCGATGTGACCGATGACATGACCATCGCGCGAGAAGAGATTTTTGGCCCCGTGATGTCCGTGCTGGATTTTGACACCGAAGAAGAGGTGATTGCGCGGGCCAATGACTCCGAATATGGCTTGTCCGCTGGTGTGTTTACGTCCGATTTGTCTCGCGGACACCGTGTGATTGGCCAGTTGGAAGCGGGCAGCTGTTTCATCAACTCATACAACGATGCGCCGGTGGAAGCGCCGTTTGGCGGGGTGAAAAATTCCGGTGTCGGGCGTGAAAACTCCAAAGAAGCGATCAACCACTACAGCCAGGTGAAGTCGGTCTACGTGCGTATGGGTGACGTGGAAGCGCCCTACTAATCCTCTCTTTGGTGGCTCTGTCAGGAAGAACAAGATGCAGGCAGATTATGTGATTGTGGGTGCGGGCTCCGCTGGATGCGCATTGGCGTACCGGTTGAGCGAGGCGGGCAAATCCGTGCTGGTGATTGAGCATGGCGGCACCGATGCGGGGCCGTTTATTCAGATGCCGGCGGCGCTGAGCTACCCGATGAACATGAGCCTCTATGATTGGGGCTATAAAACCCAACCAGAACCGCATCTGGGTGGTCGTACGTTGGTGTGCCCCCGTGGCAAGGTGATTGGTGGGTCCAGTTCAATCAACGGTATGGTCTATGTACGGGGGCATGCGGGCGATTATGATCATTGGGCTGAGAGCGGCGCGGATGGTTGGGCCTATGCGGACGTTCTGCCGTATTTCAAACGCATGGAGAATTGGCACGAGAGTGGGCAGGGTGGGGACGCGGAATGGCGCGGCTCTGACGGGCCCCTGCACATCAGTCGGGGCCCACGGAACAATCCGCTACACGGAGCCTTTGTCGAGGCAGGACGACAGGCGGGTTATCCGGTGACGGACGACTACAATGGGCAGCAACAAGAGGGCTTTGGCCCGATGGATATGACCGTCTACAAAGGTCAGCGCTGGTCGGCAGCCAATGCCTATCTGAAACCTGCGTTACAGCGTGAAAACTGTGACATTGTGCGTGGATTGGCACGCAGGGTGGTGATGGAAAACGGACGGGCTGCGGGGGTCGAAATTGAACGTGGCGGTCAAGTTCAGGTGATCCGCGCCAATGCCGAGGTGATCCTGGCGGCATCTTCGTTAAACTCGCCAAAGCTGTTGATGTTGTCGGGCATAGGGCCGGCGGCACATCTGGCGGAACATGGCATTGAGGTGGTCGCAGACCGCGCCGGCGTGGGGCAGAATTTGCAAGACCATCTAGAGGTCTACATGCAGATGGCCTGCAAGCAACCGATCACACTCTACAAATATTGGAACTTGATCAGCAAGGGGCTAATAGGGGCGCAGTGGCTGTTTACCAAAGCTGGTCTTGGTGCCTCTAACCAGTTTGAAACGGCTGGGTTTATTCGATCGCGCGCCGGGATATCCTATCCGGATATTCAGTATCACTTTCTGCCCATAGCTGTGCGCTATGATGGTCAGGCAGCGGCAGAAGGACATGGCTTTCAGGCGCATGTCGGGCCGATGCGCTCACCTTCGCGCGGCGCGGTCACGTTAGCGTCGTCTGATCCGAAAGCTGCGCCAAACATCTTTTTCAACTACATGTCGTCCGAGCAGGACTGGGAAGATTTCCGCGCTTGTATTCGCCTGACACGGGAGATTTTTGCGCAGGAGGCGATGCAGCCGTTTGTGAAGAGTGAGATCCAGCCCGGAGCAGACATGCAAACGGATGATGAGATCGACAGCTTCATTCGCGAACATGCAGAGAGCGCCTATCATCCATGTGGCACCTGCAAGATGGGCAGCGTGGATGACCCGTCGGCGGTGGTGGACAGTGAGTGCCGGGTGATTGGTGTGGACGGCCTGCGCGTGGCAGACAGCTCGATCTTTCCGCGGATCACAAATGGCAACCTGAATGGGCCGTCGATCATGACCGGCGAAAAGGCTTCGGATCACATTCTGGGGCGGCGGCTGGCGTCGTCCAATGCGGAGCCTTGGGTGCATCCGGCCTGGGAAAAGGCGCAGCGTTGATGGGTGTTTTTGAGGGTGACTTGATCCGCGTCAAAGTGACGGTGACTGTGCGGGGCTAAGGTGTGTGCGACTTAGAAAAAAGGAGCGAACACATGTCCAATACCCCACACGAGCTGGCTGCGGAATTCCCTGAATTTGTTGAGAAAATGCATGAGCTGAAAGTCAGCGACAAGCATTTTGAAAAACTGGCGGATGACTACCACGAGTTGAACCGCAAAGTGCACGCGGCGGAAACCAATGTGGCCCCACGTGAGGAGCTTTCCGAAGTTGATTTGCGCAAGCGTCGCGGCGCGCTGAAAGATGAGATCTACGCTTATCTCAAGGCAAACTGATTGATGTAGCTGGTCAATTTTGGCCAGGTGTCGGTGCGCCATAGACCGGTGTGACCGGCGCCAGGTGCCTCGACAAATTCTTTCTGAATAGATGGGGCGGCAGTGAAAATCTGGCGCCCCATGTCTATCGGGATGAGCTCGTCTTTGGTGCCGTGCAGGATCAAAAGGGGCAAGGTGACCCTCCTGGCTCGAAACAGGCTGTCCCATTGATTTGACAGATGTTTTGTGAAGCCACCGTTGCCTGGATAGTGGTGTGCGGCCATGGCCTTGAGGGACGTGTAGGGTGCTTCCAGAAGGATAGCGTCGGGCGTGATGCCTGCCTCAATCACGCCCAAGGTTACGGCGGCGCCGATGCTTTCACCATAGACCACCACGGGGGCCTTCATGGGGCGCACGATGCTGTCGTAGATTGCCACTGTGTCGCCGATGATGGCGGCCTCTTGTGGGGTGCCTGTGCTGCCGGAATAGCCGCGATAGGCGGGGGCAACGAGGCCGTAGCCGCGCTGCAAAAGCAGGTCAAAGCGGGAGGCGCGGTTGGCGAGGTTTCCTGCGTTTCCATGCAGATAGAAGATCACCGGCTTGCCGGGAGCTGGTGGTGCCGTCCAGACAATCAGGGCTTGGCCGTCGTGATGGAAAACCTCTTCGGTCACGGTTGGGAGATCGGCGTCGGCAGGGGAGACGCGCGTGTCGTCCAGCGGGTAGATCATCAACCGTTCCAGCAGCGGCGCGGCGACCACCAGCATAAAGGCAAAAACCACGCTGAAGGCGCAGAGTCGGAACAGGAATTGTGCCAACCTAACCCACATCGTAAGGCAACACGCCACGCGCGTTTTCATTGATGGTCAAGCGGCGTTCCAGTGGCGGCACAGACCGTTGATGGCAGTGCGTGCGTTCGCAGATCCGGCAAGAAATGCCAATGGGTTCAAAGGCCTGTGGATTGTCGAGTTCCATGTGGTCAGCATAGACCAGCGCGTCGGCGTGGCGGATTTCACAGCCCAAAGCGATGGCGTAGCGGCGCACTGGCGCACCGAAGTGGCCACCAGACTTGGAGACGTCACGGGCCAAAGAGATGTAACGTACGCCGTCCGGGGTTTCAGCCAGTTGCCGCAGGAAGCGGCCGGGTGTTTCAAAAGCCCGGTGCACGTTCCAGAGCGGACATGCGCCGCCAAAACGGGCAAATTGCAAGCGTGTGGCGGAGTGGCGTTTGGTGATGGTGCCAGCCTGGTCAACGCGCACAAAGAAGAACGGAATCCCTTTGTTGCCGGGGCGTTGCAGGGTGGAGAGACGATGCGCCACTTGTTCGATAGAAGCGCCAAAGCGGTTGGACAGGAGTTCCAGATCGTGGCGGGTGTCTCGGGCGGTTTCCAGGAAAGTGCTGTACGGCATAAGAGCGGCACCGGCGTAGTAGTTGGCAAGGCCGATTTTTGCGATGGAGCGGGCGGCGTCGGACTGGAAGCGGGCGAAGTCCAAAGTGGCCTCTAGGAGTTGGCCGTTTTGCAGCAAGGCAATCTGCAGAAGGAGTTGAAATGTTTGGGTTTCTGGCTGGGCGTAGCGGGAGATTTGCAGGCGCTTATGTTCGGCGTCGTAGTGGCGTAGCTGGTCGATGTCGGTGAAGGCAACGGAGATGCCCGTTTCTTTCAGGGATGCGAGGGCTGCGGCACGGATTCCGCCGTGTTCAACAGCGCCTTGGGCGAAGCGTTCGGCAGCGTGGTCGACGGCGTCTATGTAGTTGTCACAATAGTGAAAAAAGTCCCTGACCTCATCCCAAGGGCTGGCTTGCATGTGCACGTCTTGGCGGCCCAAGGCTTCGTCAAGAGAGGCTAGACGTTCGTGGGTTTGGCGGTAGGCGCGGTGCAGTTCCAGAAAGGCGCGCGCCAAGGCGGGTGCGTTGGAGGCGGTGAGGCGTAAATCTGCTAGGGGTGCGGAGGTTTCGGCGAGGACCGGATCAGCCAGGGCTTCGCGCATGTCAGAGACCAGGCGTTCACTGTCTCCGGTGCTTAACTCTGTGACATCTAAGCCAAATTCCTGTGCGAGCGCGAGGACAACCGTGGTGGAGACCGGGCGGTTGTTGTTCTCCATCTGGTTCAGATAGGGCAGGGAAACCCCAAGTTTTTGGGCAAAGTCTTTCTGCGTCAGGGTGAGGCGTGTGCGGATTTCGCGCAGTTTGGCGCCTGCGTAGAGCTTTTGCGTGGGCATGGAATCCTCCCGGCTTGCATAGCTGCAAAGATAGCTTTGCAAAGTCATGGACGCCAGAGGGCAAAGCGGGCTGCGGCGTTTGGTCGTTAACCGGTGTTTTAAGGGGCAATTTTGACGTCGGTATTACGTCTGTATCGCGGCTGTTTTGCGGAGGTCGGGATTTGTGTCGCGCAGAGGTTAACTGCGCAACACAAAATCAGACGCCGATGTACTTCTCGCGACGCACAACCATAACGATGGAAGTCACGCCCAGCACAGACGTGGCAAGCATAAGCCACAGGAGTGGGAAGGCGCCGGTTTCTGGGGTGAGCAGGGCACCCGCAAGGGCAGACAGCGCCGCGCCGCCGCCAATCATGATCGCGCCGGACAAGCCGGAAGCGGTGCCTGCGAGGTGGGGGCGCACAGACAGCGCGCCTGCGGTGGCGTTGGGGATGGCGAGGCCATTGCCGATGCCGACAAAGGTCATAAAGCCAAAGAAGATTTCAGCGGAGCCAAAGCCCATGGCAAAGATTGACAGGGAGGCAGCGACGCCAAGACCGCAAATGGTGCAGCCCATTGTGACCATTCGGTTGATGCCAACGCGGGCGGAGTAGCGGCCCGAAAGGAAGTTGCCAATGAAGTAGCCAACGGCGGGGGCGCCAAAGTAGATGCCCATCTGCGCCGCATTCATGCCAAACAGCTCGGTGGCCACAAAAGGTGCGCCGCCCAGGTAGGCAAAGAAGGCGCCAGAAGTGAAGCAATTGGCCAGAGAGTAGCCCCAGAAGCGCGGGCTGGTCAGGAGTTCAGGATACTCGCGGAACTGTTGGCCCAGTGTCAGGCCGCTGCTGGATTTGGTTTCGCCGAGATCGCGGTATGTCAGCCAGAAGATGGCAACGCCGGTGGCAAACAAGAGCCAGAAGCTGGCTTGCCATCCAAAGGCGCTGTCAAGCAGGCCGCCAAGGGCAGGGCCAAGCATAGGCACCACGGTCATGCCCATGGTGACGTAGCCAATCATCGAGGCGGCCTCGTCCGCGGAAACCATATCGCGCACCACGGCGCGGGACAGCACCATGGCCACAACCACGGCGGCTTGGAGCATGCGGAAGGTCAGGAAGATGGCGGCGTTGGTGGCGTAGATACAGCCGAGAGTTGCCACCAGAAAGATTGCGAGGCCTGCCAGGATCACTGGGCGGCGGCCGAATTTGTCACTGATCGGGCCAACCACAATTTGCAGCACCGCGTTCACGCCGAGGTAAACCGCAATGGAGAGTTGCATCACGCCATAGTCGGTGTCGAAATATTCGGTCATCGACGGCAAGCTGGGCAGGAAGATGTTCATGCACAACGCAGAGACCCCGGCCAGCAGGATCAATGTAAAGATGTTTGGCGGTGAGGTTCGGTCCAGAAATTGACCGCGGGCTAGACTGCTCATGTCCTAAGAGGTAGGAGCGCGACCCCGGAATGTCCATGGATGAATTTCAATTGTGAAGTATTTGCAGATTTGCAATTTGCTTCACTTTACTTGTTGAGGGTTTGCAAATTTGCGGGAAAATCCTTTTGCGGGTGCAGCAACGCGCGTATGCTCCTTCGCAAAGCTTTTGGGGGCAGTGTGTTTAGCGCCTGTCCAAATCGACGAATGAGGGCCCCGCCATGAAAGACATTCTGCAACAGTTGGAAGAACGCCGTGAAGTTGCCCGTTTGGGTGGTGGTCAGCGCCGCATCGACAGTCAGCACGCCAAAGGAAAGTTGACCGCACGAGAGCGCATCGAACTGCTGTTGGATGAGGACAGCTTTGAAGAGTTTGACATGTTCAAAACCCATCGCTGCACCGAATTTGGCATGGAAGAACAGCGGCCTGCGGGTGACGGGGTGATCACCGGTTGGGGCACGATCAATGGCCGTATGGTCTATGTGTTCTCCCAAGACTTCACGGTGTTTGGCGGCTCTTTGTCGGAAACCCATGCGCAGAAAATCTGCAAAATTCAGGACATGGCGATTCAGAACGGTGCGCCGATAATTGGCCTGAACGATTCCGGCGGGGCGCGCATTCAGGAAGGCGTCGACTCGCTGGCTGGGTATGCCGAAGTGTTCCAACGCAACATTATGGCGTCCGGTGTGGTGCCGCA
>NZ_CAJXIV010000016.1 GCF_913054185.1 uncultured Shimia sp. | reverse complement strand
GGCCCGTGACCCAGCCCACATCGGCGGTGCACCAGAAGATGTCGCCGTCTTTGTAGTCAAAGGTGTATTGATGCGTCATCGACGCGTAGACCAGATAGCCGCCGGTGGTGTGCACCACACCTTTGGGCTGGCCGGTGGAGCCGGAAGTATAAAGCACAAACAGCGGATCTTCAGCGTTCATCTCGGCGGGTTTGCAATAGTCACCCACCTCCATGACCATCTCATTGTAGTCATAATCCCGGCCGTCAATCCAGGTGGTCTGATCGCCGGTGCGCTTCACCACCAGGCACTTCACGGTGTCTTTGGTGTGCAACAGCGCCGCGTCGGCGTTGGATTTGAGCGCGGTTTTGCGGCCGCCACGGGGCGCGGAGTCCGCAGTGATCACCACTTTGGCGTCACAGCCGTTGATCCGAGCGGCAAGCGCATCGGGGCTGAAGCCGGCAAAGACAATTGAGTGGATTGCGCCGATGCGGGCACAGGCCAGCATGGCATACGCCGCCTCCGGGATCATCGGCAGATAAATCACCACGCGGTCCCCTTTGCGCACACCCAGCTCTTCGAGCACATTGGCAAAGCGGCAGACGCGGCGGTGCAGGTCCGCATAGGTGATCGACTGCGCCGGCTCGTTGGGATCATCCGGTTCAAAGATAATCGCGGCCTGATTGCCCCGGGTTTCCAGATGGCGGTCAATACAGTTGGCGGAGACGTTGAGCGTGCCGTCCTCAAACCATTTGATGTCCACTGCACCTGGCGCAAAGGAGGTGTTCTTCACCTTGGTGTAGGGCTTGATCCAATCGACACGCTGACCATGCTCGCGCCAAAACGCCTCAGGATCAGACATAGAGGCCGCGTACATCTCAGTGTAAGTGGCGGCATCAATATGTGCGTCTTTGGTTAGCTCTGCGGATGGCAACGAGCTGGCGGATACATTGGTGTCCAACGACATGAAGGCTCCTCCCTCGGTCAATAACTTTCAAAACTCCTCACTCAAGCCAATTGGCTCAAGACCCCGAGGACAGAATAGGGCTTTGTGAAAACAAGGGAACAAAGTACGGAAATAAAACAGAAAACCTGTAAAGATATTTCCGATCACTCCAGCCTTCTTGTAAATTACTTTGTGTCCGGCACAAGAAATCCCCTATTTTTATGGGCTTGTTTATGTTTCGTTAATGTCTTGAAACACCTGTAAATCGGCACCCACTTCAACTGCGAGCGCTAACATTCACTTTTCGAAGGTGTGACATTTTGTTCCGGTCAATATCCCCGGTAACAGGCCGTGAACTCAAAACACCGACTCACGATGGAGACAATCAGATCAGAAAACCAGGCGTGTCCGCAGCCCCAGTACCGTGACTGTGCCCAAGCCCGAGTTGTCCAGCGGGTTGTCAATCACTTGAATAGACGGCGTGATCTGTAGCCCTGGCGAAATCGAGAAGCGATAAAACAGTTCGGCCGTGAATTGCGTTTGGGTCGAGGTCGCACTCTCCGCCCAATTCAAACCAAGGCCCGCCGCATCCGTGTTACGCCCGTAGTAGGCCAAACCAGTGGACAGTGAGCGCTTGTAAAGCCCCGTCCCCTTGTCGGCGACGCCGGCACGCACAAACGGAAGCCATTTATTGTCCACAAACCAAGCTGCTGAAAAACTCGCGCCATAGTCTTCGGCGCGGGCCTTATTGGCGTCACCGTCAATATGCCAAAGTGCCAAATGCACATTGTCAAAATAGATCCGGTCTCGCGCACTGGTGAGGCCGACCTCCAAGCTCTTGAACAGCTTGCCATGGTCAAACACGTCAAACCCCGGATCAGACGGATCTGCGTTGGCATCAGCCACGCTGCCCACTGCGTAAACGGTATCGCCAAGCCACACACCGCCCGCCAAGCCCAATCCCGGGTTTGGCGCGTTGATTGTTGGGTTGGTGTTAAACGACAGGTTCTGGAACGCCGAGTAAGGGCTCACCGCGCCGTAGATATCCAGGAAGTCTGTCACATCAATTTGTCCAGCCTGAATACTCCAGCCGCCTTCGGGCGCACGCTGTGTCCAGAACAGGTTGGTCAAAAGCGTGCCATTGTCGTTAAAGGCCGTGCCCGGCATAAACGTCGCCCCGGCCGCAAAGCCGAGATTTTGCGGCGCCACATCAGTATAGGCATGCCGGTGCTCCAGTTTGAACGTCAGGCTGCCATTCTCTGTGGCCGCCCAATTGCCATAAAACCGGAACATGCCACCGGCGGCGCTGTCCTCGGCCACATCCATGTTGCTCCATTGGCCCAGCGCGAGATAGTCAAAGTTGAACTTGAAGCCACTCTCCGCAAGCCCATCTTTCCAGGCAAACCACCCAGGTGCCACATTGCGAGGGAAGTCTGACCGCAACTGTGGATCGGTCAGCCCGTCACCCGGCTGCAAATCTGCTGCCACGGAAGAAGGTCCAGACAGACCACCTGATTGAGCCTTGGCGTAACCGCCAAACGCCGCCGCACTCATCAACCCCATCAATATATACTTATAGATCGTCATACTGACCTCCGGAATGGATTAGCGTATAGGCGCAAGGATAGCGGCGCGTGTCGCGGCGTCCACCGGCGCAGGCGGCGTTCTCTGGAACGGATTTTTCACAACTGGACTAAAGGTAAAGGTGTAAGTCCATTCTTCGGCAAAAACGTCTGGTCGTACCGCATTGTACTCAGCCGAAAAATTTAACTTCACCAGTTGCTCACCAATCGCAGTCGTTTTTGAAAGGGACAGCTGCACCGGCACGGTCCAGGCATCGCCATCTGGGGCATTCCAATCGTAACTCATGGTTGGTCCTGTACCGATCAACCAGCCTTGGCCAAGGCTATAGAACAAGAAATACTGCAGCGACGTGATCGAGGTATCGGGGCCGCTGCCGCCTACTTTCTCATTGTGAAATGGAAACAGACCCCAAACCCCCCAATCGGCCGTTCGCACAGCCAAGGCACTCGGCCCCAGCAACCAATTGTCAGATGAAGCCGCGCTTCCCGTCGGCATCGACCCGACGACACCGGCTCCAAATGTCCACCCATCACCACTCCAAGAATAAAGCAGATCATAGGGGATATCGCCCCAAGAATTCCGTTGCGATATGCCGCCACCACTCACGCTTGGTTGATCCCATGCATAGCTGAAAGCTGGTCGGAAGATCAGGTTGTTGCCGTTTGGCAGAACAAACGGCAACACGGGCTGAAACGTCAAGGTCGTGCTGTTCTGATTACCCGCCCCTGCCAAGGATCCATCAAAACTGCGATACTCCAGTTTGAAATTCAAAGTCGCATTTGCGGCTCCAGGATTGGAAAGCTCCTTGGCAAGATCGTCGATATTTGGCCCGACCTGCGCCATCAGAGGCGCGCCTGCAAAACACCCGATCAAAGCCAGAATTGGAAACCGCATATGCTGTGCTCCACGTCCAGAGGGTTGCGAGGATAAACCGTTAGGACGGAGCCAACAGACACCGCCCTAACAGGTTTAATTCAGCGTGTTTTTATAGATCACGCCGTCTTTCATGATAATGCGCAATGTTTCTGGGCTGTCTGGTCGCGGGTCCGCGCCAAACCACTTGTCGCCGGTCCCAACCACAGAGAAGTCTTCCAAAGGATTACCGTCAATCAGCAGGATATCTGCATAGGCGCCCTCCTCGATCACGCCCAGCTTGCCGGCAGTGTAAGGGTTGGTGAAATCACCAGACAGTCCAACCAATTCGCCACCAACCGAAGTCAGCGTTACCAGTGACGCATAAGGTCCAAAGAAGTCGTTGTTCAGATTCTTCTCATAAGCAATTTGAATGTTACAGGCGGCCACCGAGCCCACACAATCGGTTTGGAACGCACGCTTAACGGGACATTCCTGCATGTTGGGAATGTAGTTGGCAAAGGTGGCAGAGGCCGACTTTGCCTTGGCCAGGCTACTTGGCACGCTGGCAACAGCCGGAATCTCCAACAGACCTGGATCAAAAGCCGTCAGGTTGGTGGTGATAAACGCGCCTTTGGCATTCATCACTTCGGCAATCTCGCAGTCAAAGGAGAACCCGTGCTCAATCGACATCACGCCAGCTTCCAATGCACTCAAGATCGCCTCTTTGCGATAGGAATGTGCCATGACGTAGCTGCCGTATTCCTCTGCCACCTGCACGGCCGCTTCTATCTCCTCGGTTGACCCAGCCAGCAGCTGCCAGGGGTCAAACGCCGAGACTACGCCGCCTGATTGCATGTATTTGAGTTGAGTTGCCCCCATGCGAAAGTTATTGCGGCCAAACTTTTGAACATCCGCTGCGCTGTCCGCTTCCTGCGCCATATTCAAGCGTCCCATATTGGTCGACGATCCTGGGGGGGCTGTGAAGTTCGCAAAATCCGCATGGCCGCCACGGGTGCCAATAAACGCCGCCGAAGGATAATATCTAGGGCCAAGGATTTGCCCGCTGTCAATCGCACGCCGCAAGCCAGCATTGCCCCCACCCGCATCACGCACTGTGGTAAACCCCTGCATCAGATACATCTCTGCCATCAGTGTCCCGTGGATGGCAAAATCTTCCCACGTGGTATTCGCTTCCATCGAAGGTAGACTTGGCCCCATCAGCATCAAGTGCGCGTGGGCTTCCACGAACCCCGGCGTCAACGTGCGCCCACCACCATCAATCACTGTGGCATCCGGTGCATCAATCGAATCCGTGCTCACGGTTTTAATGAGATTGCCTTCAACCAGTACCGACGCGTTTTCAATCCGCGCCTCGTTCACGCCATCAAAGACATGCACATTGGTGAAAAGTGTCTGTGGCACAGCATCTTGCGCCGCAAGAGAGGTACCAAAAACCCCGACAACAGCAGACATGAGTCCTGAGAAAATCCGGTTAGACATAATCGCGCTCCCTAAAGAAATTTCTTCAATTCTACTTCTACGTGTCGCAAGAAACAGGCCACTTTCGATCTCTTTTGGCCAAACAGTCAAAAAAAATGGCCGACAACTGCGCCAAAACTGGCCTAAAAGTGACAGTGTAACAACCTGGACCTCGGCCAATGCCCACCAAACATGACGGTTTTATCAAAGCCCAGCTTCTACTCCCTTTTGTGGATCTCGCGATGGCGCGGGGCTGCAATGTCGACGCCGCCTTAAAGCTCTATGGGTTGACCAAAACCGACTTGCGTAATCCGCAAAAAGCCGTGCACGCCGAAATCATTTACGGCCTCACCAACACGCTTGCGGAAAAGGCCAAAGACCCGCATCTCGGCTACAATGTTGCGGACACTTTTGACATAAAAACATGGCTTCCTACCCAGGACGCATTTGAAAATGCCTGTACTATTGGTGACTACTACACCCGGTTTCTGTTGAGCGTCCCGCAGCAGGCAAGCTCTGTTCGCCACACATTGACGGTCACGGCTCCTCACGCCACCTATGCGGTTACGCGCTCCGTGCAGACGCATCAAATGCCTGTTCAGGTTGAGGGGTTTGGCATGGGGTTGCACATCCGTACTTTGCGCCATTTGTCTCACGCGCATTGGCAACCGAAGCTGGTGCGTTTGGAAACCCCTTTCCCGGAGGCGCTTCCCCAAATGCCAACGGGCGTCGGCATCAAACGCTCGAATGTTTCAGGCCTCTCACTCACTTTCCCAAGCAGCTGGCTTACCCTGCCCGTTCACCCTCAAGACAGTCGGTCCAATCACCTAGGCACCTCTGTGCCACCCACTCCCCAAAATATCTCCATCATCAGCACCCTGCGCACTGCGGCACGCCCCCTATTGGAAGACCGCACCCTAAGCGAACAAGATTTTGCCGACGCCTTGGGCATTTCTCTGGCGCGTCTCAAGGCCTCGCTGCGACTGCAAAACACAACCCTGCCTCGGGAACTGAAGCGCCTCCGTATTGATGTTGCCAAAGAGATGTTTTCAGACGCGACCCAGACGGTCGCCACCGTCGCACAGGCGTTAGGATATTCAGATCAGTCCCATTTCTCCCGCTTTTTTCGCTCTCAAACGGGCCAATCCCCGCGTGAATACCGAGCAACCCTGAACCAAAACTAACTGACGGAATCTCAAATCCTGTCGCAAACCGTGCTCCGGCAACCCCACATCCAGTTGCAATTGCCCCTCAAATGGTTTCTGGATTTGACCATTACGCGCCACTCAGGCAATTAAACATAAATCGCATTTTTGTGCAGGCTGACGACCGCCGCACCACCTACACAAGACAGAAAGACACAATGGAACAGTCTATCCCTCTGACACATCTCCCCAACAACACGCTTTATGGTGAGGGTGACGTGTTTGTCCTCTTTGGTGAGCTGTTTGGACGCGGCTACGCCACAGGCCTGATCGACGCCGCCAAAGCGGCCGGAATGACCATTGTTGGCATCACCGTGGGTCGCCGCGAAGACGATGGCTCCCTGCGCGCCCTGACCGACGAGGAGCTGGCCCAAGCCGAAGAAAACCTCGGCGGTAAGATCATCAACATCCCGTTGATGGCTGGCTTTGACATGGACGCGCCCGAAGGTGGCGACACCCCAACCGACATGCTCAAAGCGATGACGCTGGACAACTGGCAAGAGTTCAAGCTCGATTGGGACAAGGTTGACGCCTGCCGCGAGACAGGCACTGCCCGCTTCACCGGCGCATTGAAAGAGGTCATGGGCGCACTTGCTGATCACATTCCTGCTGGCAAAAACGTGCACTTTGCCCACACCATGGCAGGCGGCATTCCTCGCGCGAAAGCCTTCCTGGCAATTGCCAACCGCATCTACAAAGGCCGCGGCGCACGTCACATGTCTTCCCAAGCCCTTCTGGACGCCGACCTGGGCAAATTGATCCTGCAGAACTTTGATGAAGTGACCGCCAACAGCTTTGGCCACTTGCTCGAGCACAGCGCCGAGCTGCGCGGCAAGATCGAAGCTGACGGCGGCCAGGTGCGCTATTCTGCCTACGGATACCACGGCACCCGCGTGCTGATCGGTGGCGAGTACCGTTGGCAAACCTACACCAGCTACACCCAAGGCTTCGCCAAAATGAACCTGGAGCAGTTTGCGCAAAAAGCTTGGGACAATGGCGTTAAAGCCACCGTCTTCAACTGCCCGGAAATCCGCACCAACTCGTCTGACGTCTTTGCTGGCATCGAGCTGTCCTTGTTGCCGCTACTGGAAGCGCTGCGCCTCGAAGGGGGCGGGGCATGGGTTGATGCACTTTGGGCGGAATGCCAAGGCCTGCTGAAAGAAGATGTGACCCTCGAAAGCGTGCTGAAGACCGTACAGGACTACCAGCAAAGCGACGCGATGCAGCCGTTCTACAACTTCACCGCATGGCCGATGAACAACTCCGCCGATCAGGTCGACATGACCGTCGGCACCTCTCAGGACATCGTGGCCCTGCACAGCAACCGTAAGGAGCTGGTCAGTGACGTGCTCAGCCAGCACGTGGTGAACGCCACCGGTGCGCTGATCTTTGGGTCCGCTGGAAATCCTGACGGCCCCGTTCTGTGGCTCGACCACGACATGGTTGCCCAACACCTGATCAAAACAAACTGATCACCAACACATCAAAAGACCGAAAGCCTCGACGCCCCCGCGCCGGGGCTTTTTGCTTTTTCGGCAGCGCCTTACCTCAACTCGAACTCTCGCAATCCAGATCAAGGTTAATCTTTAGATGTGTTAACCACGCACTCTAGACCCGGCTTCCGGACATCTCGCAGAAAAGGTAGTTCAAATTATTACCAAATGATTAACGACCGCATCCAGCGAAGCGAGGCCCCCGGTATGAAAGACAAGATTGCAAAAGCATACCAGATTTTGGGCGTGACACCTGAGGTCAGCGACAAAGAAATGCGCTCCGCTTGGCGCAAGCTGGTGCGGAGCTACCATCCGGACCTCGCCCGGACCGACCCAGAAGAAGCCACCCACCGCATGGGCGAGATCAACGCAGCATATGACGCTGTGGCGCATCATCGCCTGCAAAAAGGCATGCAGCCAACGCCCAACAAGCGTCAGAAACCCAAGGCGCAGGCAAAACGCACAGCACGCACCACGAAGCAGACGCAACGCCCCCGCACAACCAACGCGCATGACACTCATAGCACGAGCAAAGCCAAACAAGAGCCGAAGCGAGAACAGACCGCAACTCGCGAAACCACACCCAAACGCCGCGCCTTTCGCAGCCCACAGGAACAACGCTTAATTGACGCCGCTTGCGCAGTTTTTGAACAAACGCGCAAAAGCCTGAACGCCGCCGCCCGCCGTCCTACCTTTTCAGCCTGTCGCTGAACTGAAGACGTCCAGCCAATTTCACTCTACCTCGAGTATCACTAACTCCACGGCCATGGAGCTATGCGATTTTGCCAGTTTTGCCGAAATAAAACTGGCAAGTGGTTTAGCGTTCCAAGGCAGGTGAAAGAGACTTCACTTCCCCAAAATACCAGGCAGGCGCAATCCATGGTCACGGGCGCACTCTACTGCGCTGTCATAACCCGCATCCGCATGACGCCAAACACCAGAGGCCGGATCATTCCACAGCACACGTTCTAGGCGTTTTGCGGCCTCAGGCGTGCCATCGGCACAAATCACCACGCCGGAATGCTGGCTGAATCCCATGCCAACCCCGCCACCATGATGCAGACTGACCCAAGTGGCTCCGGACGCTGTGTTGATTAGCGCATTGAGCAATGGCCAGTCAGACACCGCATCAGACCCATCTTTCATGGATTCAGTTTCGCGGTTTGGCGACGCCACTGACCCGCTGTCAAGATGATCCCGACCAATCACAACCGGTGCCTTCAACTCGCCAGACGCGACCATCTCGTTGAACATCAGCCCTGCGCGGTGACGGTCCCCCAAGCCAATCCAGCAAATCCGCGCCGGCAGGCCTTGAAATGCAATCCGATCGCGCGCCATGTCGAGCCAATTGTGCAGATGTGTGTTCTCAGGAAACAGCTTCTTCATTGCCGCGTCAGTTTTGTAGATGTCCTCAGGATCACCAGACAACGCGGCCCAACGGAACGGCCCAACCCCTTTGCAGAACAGCGGGCGGATGTAGGCTGGCACGAACCCCGGGAACGCAAAGGCATTTTCCAAGCCTTCTTCCAAAGCCATCTGGCGGATATTGTTGCCATAATCGACCGTCGGCACGCCGTCTTCATGGAAGGCCACCATCGCCGCAACCTGCACCTTCATGCTTGCGCGTGCGGCCTTCTCCACTTCTTTAGGTGCAGTCTCTGCCTTTGTGCGCCATTCAGCCACGGTCCAGCCCTGCGGCAGATACCCGTTGACCGGGTCATGGGCTGAGGTCTGATCCGTCACAATATCCGGTCGGATGCCACGCTTGTGGATTTCCGGGAAGATGTCAGCCGCGTTGCCAATCAGCGCCACAGATTTGGCCTCGCCCGCCTTGGTCCAACGGCCAATTATCTCCAGCGCCTCATCAAGATTATCAGTCTTCTCATCGACATAGCGGGTGCGCAGACGGAAGTCGGCACGGGTCTCGTCACATTCCACCGCGAGGCAGCAGGCGCCGGCCATGACCGCCGCCAAAGGCTGCGCCCCGCCCATGCCGCCAAGGCCACCGGTCAGCACCCATTTGCCGGTCAAGTCACCACCGTAATGCTGACGCCCAGCCTCAGCAAAGGTCTCATAAGTGCCCTGCACAATGCCCTGTGTGCCAATGTATATCCACGACCCGGCGGTCATCTGACCGTACATCATCAGGCCCTTTTTATCGAGCTCATTGAAGTGGTCCCAATTGGCCCAATGCGGCACAAGGTTGGAATTGGCAATCAGTACACGCGGCGCATCTGCGTGGGTTCTGACAACCGCCACAGGCTTGCCAGATTGCACAATGAGGGTCTCGTCGCCCTCAAGGTCCTTCAACGTGTCGACAATCAGATCGAAGTCTTTCCAAGTGCGCGCCGCGCGACCAATGCCGCCATACACCACCAATTCATGCGGGTTCTCTGCCACATCTGGATGCAGGTTGTTCATCATCATCCGCAACGGCGCTTCGGTCATCCAACTTTTGGCATTCAGCTCAGTGCCTGTAGGCGGGAAAACATCACGGGTGTTCTTGCGTGGATCGGTCATATCGGTCTCCTTATCGGGTCAGCACGCCTGACAAGGCGAGATCATTGAGTGTCTGAAGAATGGTTTTGAGATGCGTGCGCAGTGTCTCCGCACGCTCCGGCAGGTAGGTCCAGGGTGCCGCTTCACGCATATAGGTGTGCTGCGCCAGCTCCATCTGGATGGCATGTTCATTGCGATCCGGCTGGCCATAGTGACGCGTGGTCCAACCGCCTTTGAAACGCCCATTGGACACAGCATCAAAGCCGTCGGCCGCAAAAGCGGCCTCATTCACAGCGGTCTCAATCCTGTCGTCGCAGGTTGCCCCCATGTTGGTGCCAATAGAAAAAGCTGGCAGTTGCCCCTCAAAAAGAAAGGGAATGTCTGATCGGATCGAGTGGCAATCATACAAGATCGCCACACCATGGCGGGCTTTCATACGGGCAATCTGTTCCGCCAATGCAGCATGATACGGCGCATGATAAGCCTCGCGTCGGCTTTCAATTTCATCCGCAGATGGCTCTTGTCCGCCGTGCCAAATCGCTTGCCCGTCGAAGTCGGTGAGCGGCACCAGCGTCGTGGTGTTTTGACCAGGATAAAGTGAAACGCCTGCGGGATCGCGATTGGCATCAATCACATAGCGGTGGATGTTTGATGTCACCACCGTCGCCCCATCCAGCAGCCCGTCGTAGAGCTGCGTGATGTGCCAGTCGGTATCCGCCAATTCCTGTCCTTTGGCATTGAGCCGAGCAAAAACCTCCTCTGGCACAAAGGTACCACCATGCGGCTGTCCCAAAATGATGGGGCTGTCACCATGGATCACGTCAACGGTGTTCATGCGCTCAGCTCCGGCAAGGCTGCGCCACAAGCTTTTGTAAGCGCCCCCGCCGCAACCAAGTTTGCCGCTGCCTCCAGATCCGGCGCCATGTAACGGTCAGCCCCAAGCGTCGCAACGTCCTGTCGCAATCGCATCAGCACGGATTGCAACGGCTCAGACGTCACCAAAGGAGTGCGGAATTCAACACCCTGCCCGGCACAGAGCAGCTCTACCCCGAGAATTCGGTTCAGGTTGGTCACCATCGGTATCAGCCGGCGCGCACCATGCGCCGCCATGGACACATGGTCTTCTTGATTGGCAGACGTAGGCGTCGAATCCGTCACACAGGGATTGGCCAAATGTTTGTTTTCGCTCATCAACGCAGCCGTCGTGACCTCGGCAATCATCAAGCCAGAATTTAGTCCCGGCTCCGGCGTCAAAAACGGCGGCAAATCATGGCTCAGCGTTGGATCGACCATCAACGCAATGCGCCGCTGGGCAATTGCGCCAATCTCTGACACCGCCAAGGCAATCATATCTGCGGCAAAGCCCACAGGCTCCGCATGGAAATTGCCACCAGACACAATCAATCCCGCCTCAGTCAGCACCAACGGGTTGTCGGTGGCTGCGTTGGCCTCAATCTCAAGCGTGGTGGCTGCCTGTCGGATCACGTCCATTGCCGCGCCGGTCACTTGTGGTTGGCACCGAATACAATACGGGTCCTGCACACGGCTGTCGTCATCCCGGTGGCTCTCTCGGATTTCGCTGCCTGCGAGGATGGCACGCATGGTTGCTGCCGCCTCTATTTGCCCACGTTGACCGCGCAACTGATGAATTTCTGGCTGCAACGGCGCGGTTGAGCCCATGATCGCATCTGTCGACATGGCAGAAATCACCAGTGCGTTTTGCGCCGACTGCCAGGCCTCAAATAGCCCCGCCAGTGCAAAAGCCGTCGAAAACTGCGTGCCATTGATAAAGGCCAACCCTTCTTTGGGGCCCAGCTGAATGGGTGACAGTCCGGCCTTCGCCAGCGCCTCGGCTCCAGGCAAGACTTCCCCCGCGTATTCCGCCTCCCCTTCTCCAATCACCACAGCGGTCATGTGCGAGAGTGGTGCCAAATCGCCGGAAGCCCCCACCGAGCCCTGCGCCGGGATCACCGGTGTCACGCCTTTGGCCAGCATGTCTTGCAGCAGCTCGACGTAGTCCCAGCGCACCCCGCTGGCCCCACGCCCAAAGCTCAACAGCTTGAGAGTTATCATCAACCGGGCCATCCGCCGAGGCACCGCCCCACCCACGCCGCAGCAATGGCTCAGGATCAAATTGCGCTGCAACGTGGCCGTGTCTTCCGGTGCGATCTTAAGGCTGGCCAATTTGCCAAACCCTGTGTTCACGCCATAAACTGCCACATCTCCTGCCGCGGCCGCATCAATACGCCTCGCCGCATTATCCACCGCAGGTTTGCAGACCGGGTTCAACGTGACAGCACGCTCATTCCAATACACATCCGCCAGTTGTTCCAGCGTCACAACGCCAGGGGTGAGTTCAAACACGCTCATGCGCGACCTCCAAAGATACGGTGATGCAACGGGTTGAACCCGATGCGATAAGCAAGCTCAGCCGGGTGGCTGACATCCCACACGGCCAAATCGGCCCGTTTGTTCTCTTCAATTGTGCCGCAATCCGCAGCGCCAAGCGCCAGCGCTGCATTGCGAGTAACCCCGGCCAAAGCTTCCTCAGGCGTCATGCGAAACAGCGTACAGCCCATGTTCATCGTCAACAAAAGCGAGGTCAGCGGTGAGGAGCCAGGATTGGCATCCGTCGCCAGCGCCATTGGCACGCCGTGTTTGCGCAACGCCTCAATTGGCGGCACCTGAGTTTCGCGCAAAGTATAAAACGCCCCGGGCAAAATCACAGCCGTCGTTCCCGCCGAGGCCATCGCCGCGACGCCGTCTTCATCCAGATACTCGATATGATCCGCGCTCAACGCGCCATAGCTGGCGGCCAGTTTTGCCCCTCCAAGATTGGATAGCTGCTCCGCGTGTAACTTGATCGGCAGGCCCAATTCACGCGCCACTTCAAACACGCGTGCGATCTGCGCGGGCTGAAACGCGATCCCCTCGCAAAATCCGTCCACCGCATCCACCAGCCCCTCTTCATGAGCAGCCCGCAGCGCCGGAATGCACACTGTGTCGATGTAGGCGTCGCCTTGTCCGGCAAACTCCGGCGGCACCGCATGCGCCCCAAGGAAGGTTGTCACGACCCGGATCGGGCGCACGGTTTCGATCCGACGCGCGACACGCAACATCTTCAGTTCCGTTTCCAAGTCCAACCCGTAACCGGACTTGACCTCAATGAGCGTTGTGCCTTCAGCAATCAACGCGTCGACCTTCGGCAGCGCATCCGCCAGCAACTCGCCTTCAGACGCCGCCCGCGTGGCTTTCACGGTCGAGACAATCCCGCCCCCTGCCCGCGCAATCTCTTCATAGCTTGCGCCATGCAACCGCATCTCAAACTCACGTGCCCGATTGCCGCCAGCCACAATATGTGTGTGACAATCAATCAGCGCCGGCGTCACCAGCCGCCCGCCCAAATCCTGCGAATGCAACTCCGCATAGTTAGCGGGCAAATCGGCCTGCGCCCCCACCCAAACAATGCGCTCCCCCTCAATCGCGATCGCACCCTCGGCGATCAGCCCGTAGGCTTCTCCCCCGGTCATGGTGGCCAAAGTGGCGTTTGTTAGGAGCATGACGACGAATCCCTTGCCGAGTCAGATTAATTTGCATTATGTCTGCACATAATATTCAGTCAAGCAGGGAACCGTCATGAGCATCATTTGGGCAGAGCAGGCACTGACCTCCAATGGATGGGCCAAGGATGTTCGGATAAAAATTGGCGCGGATGGCCGCATTTCCGACATCAAGGCGAACAGAACCCCAGAAGGTCTTAGGGTTGGCGCCTTGATGCCGGCCCCGGCCAACAGCCACAGCCACGCCTTTCAACGGGCCATGGCAGGCCTCACGGAACGGCGGGGCGAAAACAAGACCGACAGCTTCTGGACCTGGCGGCACCTCATGTTCCGCTTTCTTGACGCCCTCACCCCGGAGCAAGTGCAGGCCATCGCCGCACTGGTGCAGATGGAAATGCTTGAGGCGGGTTTTGCCACCAATGTGGAGTTCCACTACCTGCATCACCAACCCGGAGGCGTTCCTTATGATCAGATTGGTGAAATGGCAGAGCGGATCGTCGCTGCCGCGGAAACCTCCGGAATTGGACTGACACTCCTGCCGGTGCACTATCAATTTGGCGGCTGTGACCAACGCCCTCTGGCTCCTGGGCAGGTGCGGTTTGGCAATGACCCAGACCGCTTTGCGCGCATGATTGAAGCCTCCCGCGCCGCGCTCACTGTCCTGCCGGATGATGCCAACTTGGGTGTTGCGCCCCATTCCCTACGGGCCGTTGGGCAAAGCGCTCTGCGCAGAGCTGCGGAATTGGTACCTGATGGGCCCGTGCATCTGCATCTTGCGGAGCAAATTCCTGAGGTTGAAGAGATCCAAGCCAGCTGGCATGCCCGCCCTGTCGAATGGGCGCTGGACAACCTGCCATTGGATGACCGTTGGTGCCTGATCCATCTTACACAAATGTTGCCATATGAAACCGAGACGCTGGCCAAAACCGGTGCCGTCGCCGGGCTATGCCCTCTGACCGAAGCTTCTCTGGGGGACGGAATTTTCCGCGCCGTGCGTTGGATGGACGCGGGCGGCCGCATCTCGATTGGATCAGACAGCAACATTCGGATTTCCCTAGCCGAAGAACTGCGCCAACTCGACACCAGCCAACGCCTGCGCGACCACAGCCGCGCCGCTCTTGCCTCAACAGAGCATTCAACCGGGCGTCGCATGATTGACGCCATCTCTGCGGGCGGAGCACAAGCCGCTGGAAGAGGGGCCGGCAAGGTGGAGGTTGGCGCTTGGGCCGATCTTCTGGCGCTGGACACAGACCATCTCGACCTCACTGGCTTACAAGGCGACACCCTCCTCGACAGTTTTGTCTTTACCGGCGACAATCGCATGGTCACGGATGTCTGGTCCGCCGGACGCCACATGGTTCAGCACGGCCGCCACATCCACCGCGACAAAATCGCTGCCGCCTATCGCAAAGCGGTCAAACCGCTGCGCGACGGACTCTGACCTCAATACCGCGTTGTCATGCGATACCCACGGTGAAACACCAATCTCACATAGGTGATCGCACGGGTCTCAAACCAGGTTGAGCGCTCCGCTAGAAAAAGCGGATCCCCCTCAGCGCAGCCCAGATGTTTGGCAACCTCCGCTTCCGCCGTGAGCGCAGAGAAGCTAATCTCAGCGTCAGAATAAGGCACCTCAGCGATCAGCCACTCGTTGGGTCCAACTGTCTCAAAATCCGCATCTGCCGCCTGCGGAAGCGCCGCCAAATTGATCCAACGATCTTCATACTGATAAGGGCTGCTATCTCCGTAATGCATACAGGTTAGATGCAGCACCTGTTTACCTTGTTCCAGACCAAGACGCGCCCGCAGCCAATCCGGCGTGTCGATAATTTCACGATTGACCAATGCATAGCGATACATCGCGCCACGGCCCTCAATCTCCTTGCGCACAATAGGAATGTGAAACCGAGCCTGACGCACCGGTGACGACAACACGCGTGTGCCCGCTTTGCGCTTCCGCTCAACCAACCCCTCATCCGCCAACTCACGCATGGCGCGATTGACCGTGGCGCGCGCGCATTGGAACTCCTGGGCCAGATCCACCTCATTGGGCAAAAGATCCCCTGCCCCCCAAACGCCTCGCACAATCCGGCGCCGAATGTCTTCTTTCACATCCCGAAAGGCGGTTTTCATCAGCTCGCATCCTCTTTGCGTCGAACACTCACTTTAGTGCGTACATAACAAAGTTAAACTGATTTTATTGGTTGCACATGATTGAGAACATCACCCTCGTGCCGCGCATATTTGTTGTTGGCAACAAAAAAGCCCCAACCTCGTTTGCAAGATTGGGGCCTTTCACTTGGAAGGCATCATAGCAATGACGACGCTTAGGTCACTTTGGCCCGCACCTGAAAGCGCTCTTCTTTCCATGTTTCTTTGGCCAAAATGTCGGCAAGCGTATCGACCGCCTTCATAATGTCCTCTTCGTTTATAAACAGCGGTGTGATGCCAAACCGCATGACGTTTGGCGCACGGAAATCGCCAATCACATTGTTTGCAATCAGTGCCTGCATACAGGCATAGCCGTGCTCAAACGTAAAAGGTACATGGCTGCCACGTTGCATTGGGTCGCGCGGCCCAGCAAAGGTCACCCCCGGACACCGGGCTTCGACCTCTTTGATGAACAACTCGCTGAGGTCTATCGACCGCTGAAGCAGATCGGTCATGTCAACATCTTCCCAGACGTCTAAAGCCGCGCTCAGCAGCGAAAACGCAGCAATCGATGGTGTGCCAATGCGCATCCGGTCGATCTTTCCAGGCATTGGGCGGTAATCGGTGTCAAACGCAAAGGGGCTTTCATGTCCGTACCAACCAGACAGGTAAGGCTCCACGCTGTCCAACAATCGAGGCGCAACGTAGATGAACGCGGGCGCACCAGGGCCGCCATTGACATATTTGTAGGTACAGCCAATGGCAAAATCCACATCCGTCGCCATCACATCCACCGGGATTGCCCCACAGGAGTGGGCCAGATCCCAGACAACAACCGCGCCAACAGCATGAGCCTTTTCGATCAGGGCCGACATGTCGTGTTTGCGGCCCGTGCGGTAATCAACTTCGGTGACCATAACCACCGCTACTTCGTCCGTGATGTTATCGATCACGTTTTCAGGATCCGGGATACGCAACTCGTAGCCCGCGTCCTTGAGCTTTATCAGACCTTCCGCGATATACAGGTCAGTCGGGAAATTGCCGTTGTCTGAGAGGATCACCTTGCGGTCAGGCACCAGAGCCAACCCGGCGGAGACCGCCTGAAACACTTTGATCGACAGCGTGTCGCTGACAACCGTGGTGCCTTCAGGCGCCCCAATCAGACGCCCAACGCGATCTCCAAGCGTGTTGGTCTGCATCCACCAACCTTTGGTGTTCCAGCCTTTGATAAGCTCGGTTTTCCACTCGTCCTGAAGGAAGTTATTGATCGCCTCGGGCGCCGCTTTGGGCATTGGGCCCAGCGAGTTGCCGTTGAGGTAGATCATGCCCTCAGGTATGTCGAACATGGCCCGGGTTTTGTTGAAATCAGTCATTTTTTCACCTAGTGGCAGATGGTTATCAGGTTGGTGTTTGGATCAAGCAATTTGGGCGGAATGCCAAACATTCTTGATTGTGAGGTAGTTGTCCAAACCCTCGGCCCCACCTTCGCGGCCGTAGCCACTAGATTTGATGCCGCCGAAAGGTGTTTCGGGCAAAGAGGCTTCGAGCGTGTTGATCGACAGGTTGCCAACTTGCACGTCGTCAATCATGCGATCGATGTAATCCGCCCGATTGGTGAACCCATACCCGGCCAATCCGTATGGTACGGCGTTTGCCGCCGCGATGGCATCGTCAAGATTGGCCACAGGGTTCAGAACCGCGATGGGGCCAAAGGGCTCTTCTTGCATGATCGCAGCATCAGGCGGCACATTTGTCAGCACCGTGGGTTGGAAGAAATACCCAACAGCGCCATGACGCGCCCCACCTGTGCGCAAGATTGAACCTTTGCTGACGGCATCTTCGACAAGGGCCGTCAGAACGGGAACACGCCGTTCATTGGCCGTTGGACCCATTTCAACACCCTCGGTGATGCCATTGCCCACAACCGTCTCCGAGGCGCGTTTTACAAATGTCTCAACGAACCGATCAAAAATACTCTCGTGAATGAAGAAGCGCGTCGGCGAGGTGCAGACCTGCCCCGCGTTCCGCATTTTTCGCACGGCACCGCTCAGGGCCGCTTTCTCGACGTCGGTGTCTTCGCACACAATAACCGGCGCATGCCCCCCAAGTTCCATCAACGCCCGCGTGTCATGCCGGGCCGCAAGGGCCGTGAGATGCCGCCCAACCACCGTGGATCCTGTGAGCGCAACGAGGCCCACCGAAGGCTGGGGGATCATGAATTCAGAAATTACTGAAGGCACGCCAAACACAAGATTTAGAACACCTGGAGGCAAGCCGGCGTCTTCAAAAGCGCGCACAATATGGATGGCACCAGCAGGGGTTTCTTCTGCCGCTTTCAGAACAATGGAACACCCGGAGGCCAGCGCCCCTGCAATCTTGCGCGCGGGTTGGCTCATCGGGAAATTCCAAGGGGAAAACGCGGCCACCACACCAACCGGGTGATGATGCACCGACAGCTTGGATCCTCTGGCGGCGGGGATCACCCGCCCGTACATCCGCATCGCCTCACCAGCGTCCCATTCAAAAAATTCAACACCTCGAATGACTTCGAGGCGAGCTTGCGCCAAAGGTTTGCCGTGTTCGGCGGTGATCGCCTGAGCAATCTCTTCTTGGCGATCCCGCATAATGCTTGCGGCGCGCAAAATTGTGTCAGCGCGTTCACGTGGGGCGGTTCTGCTCCAAATCTGCAACCCTGCTTCAGCGGCATCAATCGCATCCTGCAGATCGGACTGACTGGCGCAAGGAAGGCGGCCAAGCTCCTCTTCGGTTGCCGGATTGATGACCGGCATGTCCCTTTTGGCTTTGCGCCATTTGCCGCCAATAAATAGTCCTAACTTTGGATAGGTCGCCATGCGGGCCTCACGAATATCGGTTGCTTTGCTGTAGTGTCTCACCCACACCGGCATCAGCTCAACCGCATTGAGGCGATGTGGATATCAGCTTTTTTGATATCACTTGGTCTGAGGTGTGCCTCACCCGTCGCGAGCAACCCGCTTAAGGATTGACAGGAAAGCCGCACTTGCCGGAGACAGCGCATTGCTGTTGCGATAAGAAACCCCGACAGACCCAGCCCCAAACGGCGGGCCCCAATCCAACTTGCACAAAATCCCCTGTTGGATGTCCAGCGCCGCGACATGAGAGGGCATGAGGCACACAAAGTCGCGGGACTGCAAAAGCGCACGGTTTGCTAGATACGACACGGATTCAATGCAGGTTTCTGGCTGATAAGGACCATTTTGGACAAAGAAGCGGTCAATTTGGCGGCGCAGGGTGGTTTCAATCGGTGGCAGTATCCACGGGAAGTGCGTGAGATCAGAAAACTGCAGATCCTTTGAATTGCAAAGCGGATGTCGCGGCCCGACCACGGCTCTTATTTGCTCATCATAGAGCTTTTCCTGGACCGTTTCCGCACGATGCCGATGGCTTGGCAGGCGCCCAACCACCAAATCAATTTCACCCGCGGACAAAGCGGGCATCAAGATGTCGTTTGTTCCCTCAACAATCTTCACAGCGACATTGGGGCGTTCCTCCAACAGGAGCGCCACGGCATTTGGCAACAACTCGGGAGAAGCCGCCAGCAGCGTTCCTATAACAACACGCCCTGAATTGCCTTCGTTCAGGTCATCGAGCTCCTGAGCCGCGTTTGACACTTGTGCAAAAATCAACTTGCCGTGGCGGATCAGGACTTCCCCAAACAGGGTTGGCACAACCCCGCGATTGGTGCGCTCAAACAGTTTGACCTCAAAATCCACCTCCAGATCTTGGATCATTTTGCTGGCCGCCGGCTGAGAGATGCCAAGCCCACGCGCCGCATTCTGAATGCTGCCCTGTTCACTCACGGCGATCAATAAGCGGAGCTGACGCAGTTTGAGCCGGGTGAGAGCCCGATCAAGTATGCGCGTATGTTTCGCAGCCATGGTTTTCCTAACTTGTGATTGCAGCTTGCATCCGGTCAATCGCCGCCACAACACTCATGGCCGCAAGTGCGGAACTTTTGGGATTGTCCGGCAAGGCTTTGCCTTCGATCCGAAACGTGAAAGAGCCAAATTCGCCTGTCGCACTCAGCTCGTGGATGTTTGCATCAATGCTTGGATCCGCAATCAGCCTGACCTGTGTCTGATCAAAACCAACACCCGCCAAAGCCACGGCGGCGGCGACATTGGCGTTTTTGGGGTATGCGGTCGCCGCCTCACGCGCATTTCCGTCAAAATGCACACTTGGAATCTTCAGCGTCTCCAAATCCAATGTGGTTTCCGCTGGGGATCCAATCCACCCTTGTGGCGGTTTTCGACCCAAATAGGTGACCGTGTCCAGCCCCCCAACCTTGGCGGCGCGCAAGCAATCCAAGGCACCAATCGCCCCACTGGCGAGGTGCAGCTGAGACGCTCCCTGGCGGGCCGCCGATTTCAGCTCACTGTACAACTGCGCATCCGCAAGCGCCCCAAGCGACACGGTCACCAAGCTGATCCCACGCTGCAGGATCAAGGGACCGTGCTGCGCCAAAGCTGAATGGCCTGCGCAATCAATCATCAGGCCCGTATCGTCAGGGATTTGCGATGCGTCCGCGACGCGCAAAGTTGTATCGCTGGCCTGCACGCCACGGATCTTGTTGGGCCGCACAATGCAAACATGTGTGTCGTCCAGATGGCTCCGCACATACCGTGCAATTGCACCGTCGCCAATAATACCAATTTTCATTGTCAGCTCCTTTGCCCACCCCCTACACGAATTCCCAGGGCGCCAGCTATCAAAATATTGAATACCCGCATAAACGCAAAGACGTGGCCAACTATGAGAATTCTGGTCTCTATGACACAGATCGAATTCGGAGAGCGTCCCATGCAATACAAAAAACACGAGGCAAAAGCCTATGCCCGCGAAACCATGCGTGGCATTTGGGCCGCCGCCCTGAATCCCTTCGATGCCGATGGCGCGATGAATGAAGCCGGCCTGCGCAGCAACATTCGCCATTGGATTGATGACCTTCATATCCAAGGGCTGTTTATTGCGGGCAAACAAGGCGAATTCTGGTCGATGTCTCTGGAAGAGCGCAAACGGAACATGACCGTCGCGGCCGAAGAATGCGCAGGCAAGGCTGGGACAATCATGTCGATCTCCGATCAAAGCGTCGACATGGTTCTTGAATTGGGACGACACGCGCAGAACTGTGGTGCTGACTACGTGGTGGTTCACGCCCCGATGTTGAGTTTCTGCCACGATCGAGATGAGGTTTTGTATAACTATTACAAATACCTGTGTGACCGCCTCGACATTGGCATCGCGATGTGGAGCCACCCTGACAGCGGCTATCTCATGGCGCCTGAAACCTGTGCGCGCATTGCCGACCTGCCCAACATAATGGCGATCAAATACTCCGTCCCACGGGAGATGTATGCGCGGCTGACAAAGATGGTTGGCCACAAAATCCTGGTCTCAACCTCCCTCGAAGACGATTGGTTGGACAATATCGAAGAGTTGAAATGGCAACTCTATCTGTGCTCATCGCCCCCCTATCAATTGCAGAGCAAAAACGATCTGCGGATGCATGAATACACCGAATTGGCCTTTGCCGGTAAGTTTGACGAGGCGCGGCGTGTTCGCGACAGCCTTGATCCTGTGCGCGAGGCGATCAAATCCACCAAACCGGCCGGCAAACCAACGGCACATGGCAAATACTGGCAAGAGCTTCTTGGCCAAGTGGGCGGCCACGTGCGGCATCCAATGCTGGAATTGACCGACGCCGAAAAATCCGCCACCGCAGCTGCGTTTCAATCCTGCGGCCTCAGGCTCTGATTTTGCCTGCCACGGGTGAGGTCTATGCCCTATTGGCCGCGTTTGCTTACGGGCTTGCGGGCGTCTCCATAGTAAAAGGCAAGGCCACAGCACAAGGCGACAAAGGCGTGTTCCTCGCGGTTGTCACAACGGCCTGCCTGTCGGCAGCACTTTGGCTGGTCTGGGGCAGGTCTTCCCTCACTCATCTGAAGTCTGAAAGCGCACTCATCGCCGTGGCTGCTTTTGCGGCGGCGGGCCTGTTTTCAACCGTTCTTGGGCGCATCACCATGTATCGCGCCGCCGAACAGGTCGGTGCGGTCACCACAGGTTTGTTGCGCCGATTAACACCAGTTTTTGCGCTGCCGCTTGCTTTTGTGGTGGTTGGCCAAGTGCCGCATTCAAGGGAAGTTCTTGGTGGCCTTGTTGTGCTGCTAGGCATCGTTTTCTACCTCCGCACCCCCAGTTGGTACCTCCCCGCTTCGGTCTCAACTGGATTGGCGCTCGGGGTCGCCTCTGCCTTTTTCTACGCCCTTTCTTATGCCCTCAGATCTTGGGGGCTGCAGAGATTGCCCGATCCGACCCTCGGAGCCCTCATAGGCGCATTGATAGGCTGCATCTGGTTCCCCGTTGTAGCCGCGATGCATGCCAACACATCTCGGGGGCCACGCACACTTTTGATCGATCGTGGGCCTTGGCATTGGATCACGGCCCTTGCGCTGAGTTTCGGGCAGGTGCTTCAGTTCCTGGCGCTTCAATCTACGTCCGTTTTGGCGGTTTCCGTAATTGGATCGCTTGATGTGCTTTTTTCAGCAGCCCTCATTGTTTTGCTCCGCAGCGGTGAGCCAATCGCCGTTGGCCGCCTGTTTGTCGCGGCTTTACTTGCCGTCATGGGGATCACAATGATGCTGGCAGTGCCCATCTGATATTCAAAATTCCGATAGCAAAATTCCTTGAATACCTTATTTTCGGAGCGCCATTTGTCTTAGGCTTTGAGAGAGCAGATGTGTCCACCGGGAGAAAACAAATGAGCAGCCATCCAACGTTAAAGCCCTTCAACTTCAATAAATGGGTTGCCGAAAACGAGGACAAGCTGCGCCCGCCCGTTGGCAACCAGCTACTTCATAAAGATGGCGATGGCATGATTGTGATGGTGGTCGGCGGCCCCAACACACGGGTCGATTTCCATGACGATCCGGTTGAGGAATGGTTCTTTCAGCAAAAAGGCGACATGATGCTCAAAATCGCTGAAGGCGGGAAAATCTATGACGTCCCGGTGCGGGAAGGTGAAGTTTTTATGCTGCCACCACACACCCGGCATGCCCCGCAGCGGCCACAGGAAGGCTCCATCGGGATCGTGGTCGAGGCCCCTCGGCAACCCGGCATGAAAGAGGGGTTTGAGTGGTTCTGCTTTAACTGCGAAGCTCTTGTGCATCGCGAAGAAGTATCGCTGGAGGATCCCGAAGGCATCGTCACCGCTTTGCCCAAAATCTATGACGCCTTCCACAACAGCACCGAGGCACGCACCTGCCCCAAGTGTGGGGAACTGCACCCTGGCAAAGGAAAGCCACCTGCAGAGTGGGTGCAGTTATAACGCTTAGCTACCGCAGTCCACCAAAGACCGAAGGCAGTCTTAAACGTCCCCCGCCAGTGCGCGTGGGTGCCGGTTTGTCCGGTTGATACGGATCGTCTGTCAGTGCTTGCGCGAACACATCCGCGCGCCCAAACGACACATTGGGCGCGGCAGCCATTTTATCCGCCGCCCACCGGGCCACTTGGGGTGTCGACACGCTGGTGCCATTCATACTAACGCGCGAGCCGCTGCTTGAACCCGCACTTAAAACACCATGCAGAGCCACGCTGTCGTCGCTGACCGCGGAGGCATCTGGCCCAAACAGTCTGCTGATGTTTAAGGTCGGCCCGCCTGCAGAATATGTCGCCATTTTGCCATCTGAATTCACATAGCCGGCGATGACAGCAGGCAAGGTGCCACAGCCAATGCCATTGATCATACCCGCTCTCCGCACCAAACTTGGCCGGCTCGAAAGGTCTTCATCAAGCGTTTTGCCACTGGGTAACTTAAACCTGGGATAGTTTTGGTCACTGAGGCGGGACTGGCGCCCAAACTCGGGAAATCCAGGCAAAGTTTCATCCCGTTGCACCCAAGCATTTAACTTTAGGGGCCCCACGCCTTCCCTTTTGGCAAAGCGCAATGTCCAATTGCCAAAGGGCGCCACAGGACGCACATCTTTCGGATTGTCAGTGGGAAGCGCCACAATCATGATCTGCCCGCGAAACGTCGGGGCTTGTGGCGGACAATAGATCACAATTCCAATCACAACCTCCCCCCCGCCCGGAGCAGTTCGGTTTATCAAGGTGAACCGAGGGACCATGCCCACAGTGATGGTATGAGCCTCACTCTCACCGGGTAAGGTAATGCTTAAGGACAAAGCCGCATCCGGAATATCTGGCATCAACGGCAGCCAAATGCTCAGTACTGATGCGCTTCGATCTGACGGCTGCAGCTCCCAATCAATTTCCTTTTCAGGCGCTTGCTCCGTCAGCTCAATCACAGCATGACAGCGGGACAGGTTGCCGTTGCCAGACGGCAGTAACAGTAGCCGCGGCCGGTTTGTCGCTTGAGACATATCAGCCAAAGCCGCATGAATGGCACGGGACACCACACCAGTGCCGTCATGTGGACCCAAAAAATTCCCGAAACTGAAATTAATCACCAGAGGTGGGGTGACCGGCTCTCCGTCCTGCTCATAGTTTTGAATGTGTTCAGCAACAAACTCAAGCGCCTTTTCAATTGTTGTTTCAATACCAAATCCCATCGTGTTGCGGACGACACTGGTGGGCAATTGGATCGCAATGATGCGCCGATCATCGCCAACAGGTTCATCAGCATCATACCCAGCCGCCAAACCGGCCACATGTGTGCCATGAGACACCCGATGCGCGCAGGAGTTAAAGGGGCGATCTTGCCAATTGATCAGCCCCAGTTCGCGATACACTTCGGCCTCATCAAGCAAGCCATTGTGAAGGTGCTTTTCCAGGACAGTTTCGATTTCAGATCGCGTCCAGACCCGCCCAAGTGATGCTTGCAGAAGCCCAGATGTTTGAGAGACATCATCCATGTTGAGGAAAAAGTCGACGCGGCTCAGGGCCAGCTTTCCATTTTCCTCGCGGCGGAAAAGATCATGGGCTATCGCAATTCCATGATCAATCACGGCAGTCACTACAGCTTCGGACGAGATTGATTGGGTCACAGTTCGCGGGGCAAACGGGTCTGATGAAAGATGCAGCGACCGCCGATCAAGCGGCGCACAGGTAGTTATGGACGCAATGCCCAGCCTGCGCTCGCCGTCCGCTGCGTTGGCCGCGTTGAGGTAGGCCCGCTTTGCATAAATGCTGACAACATCAAGATCGGTCCGTTCTCTGTAAGAAAGGTCGTATTCTCCGGGAATGATCACCGCTCCCTCTGGAAGTGGCGGATCGTAATCACCAGCTTTGTTCAGCAGATCCTGGAGCGACCAGCTCCGTTCATTGTTGGCGGTTTTTGCCACAGAAACCAGCGCCAGCCACATTTGATCCTCATAATCCACAGGATCGAGACCAACTGGGGTTTCATTGACAAAATCACGATCTGCCTCAAAAAACCGCTGCATCGCGTTGAGCGCAAAGTAGGTCAACAGGTCCCGCGGTTGTTGGCTTCGGGAAAGGTCTGTCCATGTGATGGTCATTGGCTTGCGCCCCCACCCGATACGCCTCCTGGCCCGGTCACCGCCGCCGTCTCAGTGTCCGCGGCCAGATCCGCCCATTCCGCCGCCGCCATGCGCCAGAGCCACTCCAACGGCCGCGATCGGATCTGGTTTTGCTCTGGGTTTGCAATATTGGTCTTGCTCACATAAGGCGCAGCTTGTCCGTCTGACGGCGGCGCTTTCTGTTCAGGATCGTGACCAATTGCAGGATTTCTTGGGTCAAAATACGCCCGCCAGTCAAAGTCCAAAGTGTCCGGGTAATGGCGCCCATCAAAGGACCAACTGGTATGTGGCGCAACTTGCGTGCATCGGTCCACGAAGTATTTCCCAAGCGTGAGCCCCAGAACGGCACCAGCGGCACTATCGACAGGGAAGTGCACACCAGCGACCGTACGATTGATGGCAATCCGCGCCGCTTGGCGCATCAACATTTCGCCCCAGATGCCCTCCGAATAAGGTTTAACACCTAAGGTGCGCAGCAACGCCCAAAGAACCCGCGCCATTGTAAACGCCTCGGTAGCATGACCACTTGGCAGGCTGCCGTGGGACGGGGTCCAGATCATCGGCTGAATTTGTGGCGAAAACTCATTCGGCCGTTTGCAGGCAAGCGCGTATTTGAGCCGCATTTCCACAAAATTCGCCAGCCAATGTGCGGTTGCCAAAAGCTCAATGGTGAACGGCGTTCGCGCTGGCTCAATGTAGGCGATTGCGCGCAAAAACTCTGTTGGTGTGCCCAGCTGCGCCAAAATCTCGGCCATACGGTCTTGGCGCAAGTCCGCGTAATTTGCGACCAGCGTCAGCTGCTTGGCAAATATCTCCTGTGTGGGACGCCTCATGGCGATGAGATGTTGATACTTGGTGCCGGGAACGGGATGCGGCACCGCAGTGGTGGCGCTCGGGGGCGCAACCGTTTCCAAATGGTACACCTGCGCCCAATTGGAGGCACTGGCGGATGAGGATTGTTCAAAGCCAAAACCAATGCGGCTTCCCAGTTCAAATGCAAATATGCTGGCCCGCACAGGGACTGACAGTTTCGATAAATAGGCGGTTGTTTCTTCTGAATTTGGAAGCACCGAAGCCCCAGTGACCGGTGCCCATGTGCCGGAAATTCCATCATGATTGGTGATCAAGGCCTGCGAAATCAGCGGTGGATCGGCTGGTCCGGGTGCGCCAAACGCCCCAAAAGCACCAAAGGCGCCGCTGCCAGAAAAAGCCCCAAAGGCTCCAAATGCGCCAAAGGCACCTTCCGGTGCCACGTTGGATGCGTTGCTCATGAGAAAATCCTCCATATATGTTCAGTTTCAATGCCTTGTCAGTCTGGAATTCCGATCTCTTTTAAGGTTTGGGCAAACGCGACACCCACCGGGAATTCGGCGCTTGGCGTGCTGCGTTTCCATCTACTGATGGTAAATGCCGGATCCAACCGACCGATCTTTTGCGCAGTGTTGCGCGCGGCCTCATGATTGCCCATCCGCCACTCAATGACCGCCAGCATGCGCAGTGACGACATATGCAAGCGATTGAGACGCAGTGAGCTTTTGATCAATTCATGCGCGCGCGGGTAATCCTCGGCGACCATGCTGGCACTGCCCGCCAGACACTGAAAAAAGAACCGGTGCGGGTCGCGTGGCGCAAGGTGCAACGACCGTTCCGCATCACGCACGGCTTTCCGGCCTTCGCCGCGAAACGCGTAAAGCGTGCCTCGCAGCGCGCGGCCTGTGGCCTCATTTGGGGCGTACTCCAACGCGCTGTTATAAAGCTCCTCCGCCTCGTACAAATCATGCAACAGATTGGTTTGGACAAACCCTTCCGCAATCAGCGCGCCGGTGTTTGTCGGATCAAGATCAAGCGCGCGGCGCGTATGATTGAGCGCGGATGCGGCCTCCGCCTGCAAATCTGTGGACCATCCCTGCACAACCTTCAGCACATGCCAGCGCGACTTCCAAGCCAACGGCACAGGGTTGAATGGCATCCGATCTATCAAGGCATCAAGCAGCTCACCCGCACGGGCAAAATCTGTTGGGGACAGGCGGTGCATCAACGCAACCGCCGCCATCAGAATTTCGTACCCATCCAAGGTTGGCACCGGGAAGCTCATCGCCCGCCGCGTTTCCAAATCCAGAATGGCCAGGTGAACTTCGTTGGCCACCTCTGAGAATATCAGGTTCTTTTGCAGCACCTCAGCGGCATCAACCTCAATCCGATCAGACCAAATAACATGCCCTGAGCGTGGCCGAGACAGGCTGAGATCTAGGATATGCCGGTCTTGCCCCACGGAACACGACCCAGACAATAAGAAATCGGCCCCCAGTTTTTTGGAAAGTTCAGCCGGCGTGTTTCTCTCGACCGAAATTGCGAGCGTTGACAAGTGCGAGATAACATTCATCCGATGAGAGCGGGATAGGGCAACCGTCAAGTCGTCCGCCAACATGCCTCCCCAAACAGATGCCTCCGCGCTGTTGCGCATCATCAGCGGAAGCACAGCAATTGTGGGCAGCAAATCCTCAGGCGACATCAATGGCGCAACCGGAGAAACCTCATCAGTGCCAACAACACGAAAGGCATGAACCGGGTCAGGGACGTTTTTCAGATAAATTTGGCCGATGTCCTCAAATTCTGCATCCATGCTATTGGCCAAGGTATCTCTCACCTCAACTGACGCCATTACCTCTCCGGGCTGGGCGGCAGCGGCCAATCGGGCAGCAATATTCACGTGGCGCCCGTACAAATCGGAATCTGGTGTACGCAGTACCTGACCAGAATGCATGCCAATGCGAATGCCAATATGCTGCATGGCCGGTGTGCGCTGGTTCTGTGTGGCCAGCGTCTTGCGCATTCTCAGCGCCACATGCACAGCTTCCGAAGGGTCATCAAATTCCAGCATAATTCCATCGCCAAGGCGTTTGACAATTCGTCCGGACTTTCGGGTTTTGAGATCGCTTTCAATGTCGTCGACAAAGCTGAGCCATCTTTGAATGGTGCCTTCTTCGTCTTTGTCTATCAGGCGCACGGAATCCACGACATCTGCGAAAACGACCGTTTCGGATGCGCGTTGCAATGTTTGAAGTCCCTCGACCTCATCAACAAAGGTCGCGCGTGTGCCCGCCATGCGAAGCACTCCACCAATAGGTTAAACCCCAAGTATAGCCAATTTACGCAAATTTGCATCTTCGTAAAAATCGCCCAAAAACAAGGCGCAAGGCTTCAAACCCGCCTGACGGGAAAACACTAAAAATCCTCGACCTACGATAGAATTGTGAATTGAGCGTTCAATCTTCCAATGCGTGCGCTACCTTCAACCCAATGACGTCAGCAACGCCTGCGATGGGTTTCCACTTGGCTCAATCCCGACACTGCGCTGGTAATCGGCAATTGCCGCGCGAGATTTGGGACCCAACACACCGTCCGCCCCCCCGGTATCAAACCCCCGCACTGTCAGGCGAGTTTGCAAGGCGATGCGGTCGTCTTTGGTGAGCCCGTATTGATCCGGCGGGAACGGAGTGCGCAGCGGGCCGGCGCCGCCAATGCGATCCGCCAAATGGCCCACTCCAATCGCGTAGCTGTCAGAGTTGTTGTAGCGCTTAATGGCGTTGAAGTTTCCGGTCACCGCAAACCGTGGGCCGCCAGCCTGTGGTCGGATCACCCGCGACGCGATTTCACCTGAGCGCAACTCCCAGCCCCATTTGGTGCCGCGGGACCAGCCGTTCTTTTGCAGATACGCAGCGGTGGAAGCCAATGCGTCAGACGGATCATCTGACCAAATGTCACGACGACCATCGCCGGTATAATCCACCGCAAAAGACAAATAGCTGGTTGGAATAAACTGCGTGTGCCCCATGGCACCGGCCCAACTTCCCGTCATTCGGTGCGCCGCGATATCACCACTTTGAATGATCTTGAGCGCCGCGATCAGCTGTTTTTCATAGAAACTGCCCCGTCGTCCATCAAAGGCCAAAGTGGAAGTGGCAGAGATCACTGGAATGTCGCCTGTGCGCTCGCCGTAGTAGCTTTCCAGCCCCCAGATGGCACAGATGATTTCCGCATCCACACCATAGCTTTGCTCAAGGTTTTTTAGCGTGCTGCTATGCCGCGCAAAAGCGGCGCGGCCTTTGGAGATGCGTTCCTCGGACGCGGCGATCGACAGGTAATCTTCAAGCGTGCGGGTGAACTCCGTCTGGTTGCGGTCCCGCTTAACGACGCCGGGCAAATAGCCCGTGTCGCGAAATGCCGCGTTAAGACTTGTTTCTGTGATGCCTTTGGCCAAGGCGCGCGCACGAAAACTGGCAACCCATGCGGCATAGTCACGGTTGGGTTGCGGACGTAAATCAGCCGGGAGTCCTTGCGGTTTCGAGACAGAAGAACTTGAGGATGTACCCGGCGTGCTTTGACAGGCTGTTAGGGTCAGGGCCGAGAGCCCGAGAGAAAAATTACGACGCGACATACTCATTACGACGGCCCTCGTTTGCCAAGATTGTTGAGGAGAGTTTGACAGAGATACACCAGAGGAGCGAGAGGGGAAATGAACTGCAAAGGGACAGCCACGTCATCGCCCTCGCAAAAAAAAGCCAACACATTCCGCCAGCTTTGAAAACGGCATCAATCCACACTTCAAAACGGACGCACACAACCCTGATCGGTCGGGCCAGAGTTCACATCATATGTGGCTGATGACTTGGCTCATCCAATCAAGGTGAAGTGGACCTGCACCAAAATGTGGCTGCATCTGCAAACTCTGCGGCATAGAAGGCTGCGGGATCACTGTGAAGGCGTCCCGCGCCGTATGCGCGCTCAAAGAACCCTGGCGCAGGCAGGCCATCGCGCGCCCGACTGACAACCAACGCCGCGATCAGCGGATGACCCGCAGCAGCGTCCTCTTCGATCAGACATTCCAACGCCTCTGTGAGTTGTTGGATCGTGTTTGGCGGTGACAACTGAAGGTCTTTGGCAAGCGCTTGATATGTGATTGGCCGGTCCCCCGCCAAAAGGTCGCACAGATACGCCCGGACACGAGGTGCCAGCCGGTTCTCTGGGCGCGCAGCCGTGTTTTCGGATTCAGGCGTTCCCATACCATTCTTCCTCTTATCAACCGCTCAACGCGCGGCATCTTTCCATGTGATGGGTGTCAAATAGACAATGTTGTCCTCAGCGCTGACCATCACGTCGCCATCTTGAATATTCACCTGAAGCTTCATCGTGCGGCTTGCCAGTTTTTCCAACGCTTGGGTGTCTGTCTCGGAAAAATTGATCACCTGAAGATTGCCAAACCGGGTGGTGCTGGTGTTGATTTTGTTCCACCAATTTTCGGCGGTTGTGCCACCGTAACTGTAAACAATGACCGCATCAGCTTTGCCGCAAGACTGACGTACGATCTTCTCACTCGGAAGCCCCAATGTGACCCACAACTCGAGCTCATTGCTTAGGCTTTTCTGCCAGATATCCGGCTCATCGTCAGTCGACAGCCCTTTGGTCAGTTCCAGTTGTTCATCGGCGTTCAGGGCAAAAGCAACCAGCCGTACCATCATTCTTTCATCCGTCTCTGACGGATGTTTGGCGACAGTCAGTTTGTGGGTGGCATAGTAGTGACGATCCATATCCGACACGGAAAGTTCAACTTTATAAATAGTGGATTTTTGCGCCATGAACTTATTCCTGGGAAACTACAGATAAGGGTGACTAATCCGCCTGCTGCAATTGTGAAAGCAGATAACAAGCCTCGCGCGGGCAAGAACGCTGTCGACACCCAAAACCTTAGTGGACGTTTTGCACTGCAATTTTGGCCATTTTCAGGATTGCCTCACGGGAGTTGGCAACAGCGATAAAACGGGCGTTGTGGCAAAATTTGGCGCCTTGAACACCGCTCGTCTCTTCAAGCTCCTTGTCTGTCAGGCCAGCCCAAGCGGCGGGCAGATCAGCGCGTTGCTCAAAGGTGTCATTTGACAGCTTGATCCCGTTGAGCGTCCAGTCATCACCGCGTGGATGGATCACAAACAGCATATGCTCTGCTTCTGCCTGGTCGAGGGCCGAGCGGTAAGGCATGCCCATAGGCAGCTCAAGAATGGGCGAGGTGCCTGCGTTGGCGATTGCCTTGATCACAATATCTCGCGACCGGACTTTGGCTGCGAGATTGCGAATCTGGGCTTCGACAAAACTCCGGGCAATGGGCAAAGCCCCAAAGAATGCGTCATCGTCTGCGGTTGGCGATGGGTCGTCAAACACCGGCTTCAAGCTTCCCAACAGGGCTGGTAACGTCAGGATCGACAATGGCCCCGCAACGGACGGCTCCATTGCGCCGTTATCCAAGAGGTCAATTGGCAGCACAAATTTGGCGTCAAACTCAGCATGAATGGCTTCAACGGCATCTTTAGACACGTCCATTTCCGCCAGATACGCCCGCCCGTAATGTGCCCATATAAGCCCAAACGAGCTGAACGGCTGACCATCGCCACGCAGTGGACCGGGCCGTTGGTGGTGATCGAAGATTTGCGCCTCTCCGTCGTAGGTCCCGCCGACATCATAAATGATTTTGTGGGCTGCCGGAGCGATCGATTTCCGATCCCGACTGCGGAGCAACTCCGCCTGAGGAAACAGTCGCGTAAGCACCACGGAGGACAACAGCTCGTCGGCATGGAAGCCGCCAGAATGAGTGACAAGGTGAGTGATCGTCATGGCAGCGTTCCAAAAGGTTGGTCAAAAGGAAAAGGCGACCAGCTTGGTCGCCCTTGGAGGGATATTTAGGGGTGTTTGTCAAACGTATGCACACAGATCAAGGAATATGTTGCAGGATCAATAATACGCTTTGGTGCCTCGGAGGAGGCCGCTTTCCTGCACAAACTTCGCGGAGGATGTTTCCCCCACAAGACGCGCCGGATCTGTCGCGGTTTGCCAGAGCACTTCAGGAGTCCGCCGCCTGTCCCGCCTTTCACTTTCCAGTGTTCCCGATGGACCACAGACGTACTCTCGCAAACGACGCAATTCACCCTCAAAGGCACCGACGCCGCCATGTTTTTCGGGGCAATTTTTGACTCCATCTCCAAACAGGACTCATTTGTTGAGGAAACTGGCCCTATAGAGAATTCCGTGAGTGACCTAGAGTCACTCAATTTAAGCGAGAGCGGCGCAAGATCGCTACACTTAAATGATAAGCCAACTAGGGATTAAATAATGGAAAATGTTGTACTTTTGGCGGTTGATGGGAGTGACGGTTCTGACCGTGCACTGGACCATGCCATTGCCAGAGCGAAGCAAGGCGGGGCCAAAGTGGTCGTTGCCTATGTGATCGAATGGTCGCCATATTCGTTTAACACACCGGAAGAAAACGCGACGCGTCACAAGCGTCGGGAAACTGAAATCGAACGGGCCAATTCCGAGATCGTTGCCCCAGCACTTACCAGGCTGCAAGGCCAGGGACTGGAGTGCGACGGCGTCGTGCGTCACGGTCATCCAGCGGAGACGCTGATAGAGATCGCCAAAGAATTTGGCGCCGCGCAGATTTTGATCGGTCGTCGTGGGCACAGCGGATTGAAATCACTTCTGTTCGGAAGCGTTGCAGGAAACTTGATCCAGACCGCACCTGTGCCGGTCGTTGTCGTTCCCTGATTGATAGAAGCTTTAGTTTCCGGAGGTGCATTATGAAACGCATCCTGTTTTTTCTGTTTACGGCATTGTCGATTGCCGGACCAGCTCATGCTGGAATTGACGAAACCATCAACAACATCACGGCGCCAATTGCGTCCTTTATTGGCACTGTTGTGTTCTTCAAAGTTCCGATCGCCGGTGCAAATCTTCCCCTGGTCGTGCTCTGGCTGGTCATTGGGGCGGTGTTTTTCACTTTTTACATGGGCTTCATCAACCTGCGTGGCTTCAAACACGCCATCGCGCTTGTGCGCGGGGATTATGCAGACCCAAACAGCGCAGGCGAAGTATCGCACTTCCAAGCACTGGCCACAGCTGTGTCCGGCACAGTGGGCATCGGTAACATCGGCGGGGTCGCGGTTGCGGTGACCGTCGGCGGCGCTGGCGCCACCTTCTGGCTGATTGTCGCGGGTTTTCTGGGCATGTCCACCAAGTTTGTCGAATGTACGCTTGGCGTGAAATATCGGAACGAGAACCCAGACGGCTCTGTGTCTGGTGGTCCCATGTATTACCTGACAAAGGGTTTTGAAGAACGCGGCATGGTGGGCTTTGGCAAGTTCATGGGCACGTTTTATGCCATCGGTATCTTTATCGGTGCCCTGGGCATCGGCAACATGTTCCAGTCAAACCAAGCTTATGTGCAGCTGAACACAGTCGCCGGTGGCGCCTTGGACGGCTACGGCTGGCTGGTTGGCCTGATCCTTGCAGCGGTGGTTTTTGCGGTCATCATTGGCGGCATCAAGTCCATCGCTCGCGTGACGGAAAAAGTTGTGCCATTTATGGCTGTCTTTTACTGCGTGTTTGCCATCATCGTGATCCTGATGAATTTTGCCTCGATCCCGGCGGCGATTGGCAACATCTTCTCAGGTGCTTTCACCGGCGAGGGTGTGACCGGCGGTGCCTTGGGCGCGTTGATCATTGGTTTCCAGAGAGCTGTGTTCTCAAACGAAGCAGGTATTGGGTCCGCATCGATTGCACACGCAGCTGTGCGTACAGATGAGCCGGTGACCGAAGGGTATGTGTCTTTGCTGGAACCCTTCATCGACACGATTGTCATCTGTACCATCACCGCGCTAGTTATTGGCACAAGCCAAGTGGCCGACCCCAACTTTGCGGGTGATGCGACAGGTGTGGCCATGACCTCAGCTGCGTTTGAACGTCAGATCAGCTGGTTCCCAGTGCCGCTGGCCTTTGGCGCGCTTCTCTTTGCCTTCTCAACCATGATCTCTTGGTCCTACTATGGCCTGAAAGGTTGGACCTATCTGTTTGGCGAAGATCAGACCCTGCAAACCATCTACAAACTGATCTTCTGCGCGTTTGTGGCTCTGGGCTGCGTCGTGCAACTTGGTCCAATCTTGGATATTTCGGATGCGCTGGTCTTCCTGATCTGTGTGCCGAACATTCTGGGCCTCTACTTCTTGGCACCTGTGGTGAAACGCGAAATGCAGGCTTATGTGGCCAAGCTGGAAAGCGGCGAGATCAAGAAGTTTAAACACTGATCCATCGTCAATAAAAAGAAGTGGCCCTCGCCAGTTGTGGTGGGGGCCATTTATTGTAGGGCAGGTCTTTCCTCAGGTTACAAATTGGTGCTGTATCTCGCGCTCTGCAGAATGCACAAATTCTGTTGGAGCCCCCGAAAGGTCACGGCTGAGTCAGCCCGAATGACCATTGCAGCGCAAGACTGGTGGCCTGCGACCGGAGACTGAGGTTGCGCCTTGGGTCGAGCGTCAGCGTCGCGCACCACGTCGTTCTAGTGTTGCGCCTTAATCCACGCAGCTGCCGCATCACACACCCGTTCCAACTGTGTCGCATGGTCCCCCCCTGTCACCCGTTTGCGGGGCTTTAGGTCATGGTCGCCATCTTCGATCCAAGACAGATTGACCTGGGCTGCCAATTTGTATCCCGCCACCTCCTCACGCGTGCCAAAAGCATCGCGACTACCTTGGCAGATCAACGTCGGGACTTTCAGGCTCGCCAAATGCTCCGTGCGCAGCTTCCCCGGCTTGCCCTGCGGATGAAATGGATAGCCCAGGCACAGCAGCCCACAGACAGCCCCCGAGGCAAACAGATCATCAGCGATCAGGCTGGCAACGCGCCCTCCCATCGACTTTCCGCCAATCACCAATGGCCCGACGCAATCGAGCGCTTCAACCGCCGCACGGAATTCCTCCTGCAATACCTCCATCTTTGGCGGCGGCCGCTTCGGCCCACCGCTACGCCGCGCCGCCATGTAGGCAAATTCAAATCGTGCCACCCGAATGCCGCGCGCAGCCAGGCCTTCTGCAACCATCGTCATAAAAGGCGCGTCCATCGTGGCACCGGCACCATGGGCAAACAGAAACGTCGGGGCCGCAGGCCCTTCCCCTCCCTCAATCAGAAATTCAATCTCAGTCATAAGCCCCCTCCAGACAAACAAAAGGCGCCCGAAGGCGCCCCTTTTTCAATAGCACGTATCTCGGCAACACCCCGACCCCTTAGAATATGGATCGTTTCGATGCCGTCGTAGAGCTCGCCCAGATCCGGTGCAATCGTTCCCCGGTTTCACACCAGCTTCAGTGGGTCCAAACACCCCGACGGTTAGTGGCAAAGTTCTCGCCATAGCCACCCTGACGGATGTTGGCCTTGCGCTTGTGCGGCTCGGTCACTTGCACTTCGATGCCGTTCTCACGCGCGTAATTCACAGCGGCTTCTTTGCTGTCAAACGTCAGGCGCACTTGGCTTTGGGTATCGCCCGAACCAGTCCACCCCATCAACGGGTCAATGTCTTTGGCTTCTGACGGGCCGTAGTCCAACACCCACAGGTGGGTTTTTGCGGCGCCCGAGGACATTGCCGTACGGGCTGGCTGATAGATACGCGCAATCATGATGCTCTCCTTGGCTTGCCGCTTTATCACGGATTCTCAGCCTTCGAGCAAGGGCGCAAACGCAGACAAACCGCCGCAACGTCTGTACAAAATGGTGATTTTCAGTGGGGAAAGCTTGCAAGCAGCCCAGATGCCTGACCTTTCCGCGGGGAGCGAGGGGTGTAGGTGCAGTTTGGACTGGCGACCTTAGTGGGCTGCTTGCTGAGTTAACCATAGCGAGGAAGCCAATCATTTGGCAAGCGCAACATATATTTAATTTCAAGAATTGGTGGAATTTTGTTCTAAAATTACCAACCGACCGGTAATTTCTTACCAAAACCCACACATCGACCGCTACCCAGAGGTAAGTTTACCCCGTTACACACACCGACAGACTGAATGAACAGTCAGTTTTTCTGCGCCCGCGAAGCGCTCTATGCTGCACAGCGGCATCACCCATCTGTCATCTGCCCCACGCATCTGCGCTTTCGCCCTTGCATAAGAACAAAAAGAGACCAAAATCACGCCAACGACTCTTTCTTACACGGGATGCCGCGATGAGTGATGCAACCAACCTGCCCCAGATGGCCGATCGCGCGGCCCAACGCCGCCCCAAGCTTGAGGGTGGCAAGCGCATTGTCATGCACACCGAGTTTGAACCGGCCGGCGATCAACCCACCGCGATTGCCGAACTCACCGCAGGCATCGCTGACGGTGAGCGCAATCAAGTGCTGCTCGGCGCCACCGGCACCGGCAAAACCTTCACCATGGCCAAGGTGATTGAACAAACCCAGCGCCCCGCCATCATTCTCGCGCCCAACAAAACCCTCGCCGCGCAGCTTTATGGTGAAATGAAAGGCTTCTTCCCGGAGAACTCGGTGGAGTACTTCGTCAGCTTCTATGACTACTACCAGCCCGAAGCCTATGTGGCGCGCTCTGACACCTTCATCGAGAAGGAAAGTCAGATCAACGAACAGATCGACCGCATGCGCCACTCCGCCACCCGCTCGCTTTTGGAGCGCGATGACGTGATCATTGTGGCCTCGGTGTCCTGCATCTACGGCATCGGCTCGGTGGAAACCTACTCCGCCATGACGCTCGATCTCAAAGCCGGCGGCGAATACGACCAACGCCAAGTCATCAATGATCTTGTCGCCCAACAATACCGCCGCAACGATGCCGCTTTTCAGCGTGGCTCTTTCCGCGTGCGCGGCGACAGTCTGGAAATCTTCCCGGCCCACCTCGAAGATCGCGCCTGGAAACTCTCTTTCTTTGGCGAAGAACTGGAAAGCATCACCGAATTCGACCCGCTGACCGGCGAAAAAACCGGCACGTTTGACCAAGTCCGCGTCTACGCCAACAGCCACTACGTCACGCCCAAACCCACCCTCACCCAAGCCATCATCAACATCAAGAATGAGCTGCGCACGCGCCTCGATCAACTGGTCGACGAAGGCAAACTGCTCGAAGCCCAACGGCTGGAGCAGCGCTGCACCTTTGACCTGGAAATGATGGAGGCGCAGGGCTTCTGCAACGGCATCGAAAACTATTCGCGCTATCTCACCGGCCGCGCTCCGGGCGAGCCGCCCCCCACCCTGTTTGAATTTATCCCTGACAACGCCATTGTCTTTGCGGATGAAAGCCATGTCTCCGTGCCGCAAATTGGCGGCATGTATCGCGGCGACTACCGACGCAAATTTACCCTGGCCGAACACGGCTTCCGTCTGCCGTCCTGTATGGACAACCGCCCGCTGAAGTTTGAGGAATGGGACGCCATGCGGCCCCAGTCGGTCTTTGTCTCTGCCACGCCTTCCGCCTGGGAGTTGGAGCAAGCCGGCGGCGTCTTTGCCGAACAGGTCATCCGGCCCACGGGCCTACTGGAACCCGTGATCGAAATCCGCCCGGTGGAAATGCAAGTCGACGATCTGCTGGACGAGGTGCGCAAAGTCACAGCTGAAGGCTTCCGCACATTGGTCACCACGCTGACCAAACGCATGGCCGAAGACCTCACCGAATACCTGCACGAACAGGGCATCAAGGTGCGCTACATGCACAGTGACATCGACACGCTGGAGCGCATTGAAATCCTGCGCGATTTACGTCTGGGCGCCTTTGACGTGCTGATCGGCATCAACCTGCTGCGCGAGGGGCTGGATATCCCCGAATGTGGCCTTGTGGCCATTCTGGACGCCGACAAGGAGGGCTTTTTGCGCTCCGAAACCTCCTTGGTGCAAACCATCGGCCGCGCCGCGCGCAACGCCGAGGGCCGCGTGATCATGTACGCCGACCGCATCACCGGCTCCATGGAACGCGCCATGGGCGAGACCGAGCGCCGCCGCGCCAAGCAGATCGCTTACAACGAAGAGCACGGCATCACCCCCCAGACTGTGAAAAAGAACGTCGAGGATGTGTTGTCCGGTCTCTACAAAGGTGACACCGATCAATCTCGCGTCACCGCCACCATTGACAACCCGCTGCACGGCGCCAATCTGGAGGCGGTGCTCGACGGGTTGCGTGACGACATGCGCAAAGCCGCCGAGAACCTGGAGTTCGAAGAAGCCGCCCGACTGCGCGATGAGGTCAAACGTCTGGAGGCCGTGGATTTGGCCGTCGCCGATGACCCCATGGCCCGGCAATACGCGATCAAGGCCGCGGAAGAGAAAGCCACCAAAAGCCGTGGCCGCTCTATGGCTGGTCGGGCTGGGCAACGCGGTGGTAATGTGAAGCGGCGGGGGCGGTGAACGCAACAGAAAGGCCCGCGCCTTGTTCCGGGCCAATCGGCCCGGCGAAAGCGTTTTGAATTCTGGACAGACTGCCAAGGCGCGCGCTAGCGTGCCTACATGCATAAATTGAATGATACTGCGGGTCGTCGTGGACGCTGAATATCAAATAATAAGTTCCGATATTGCGCTTCATGGCGCTGACGGATTTGGACCGCTCACACATAAATCCAAGCTTGCGCTAGAGAATTGGAACGAAGCCAAACAACTCGAAGGGGCTGCGTGGTCCATCCTCAAACCTGTGCCGGAGGTCCCGATCCTGCAATTAGAGGGTGTGACACCAGCGCCGCCGTCAGTTGTGATCATCAACAGCGAACTGATCTTTGTTCAAAGCAACGGAGTGCCCGCCGAGTCGCCTCTGGCAGACGCACTGGAGCTTGCGCCAATCGAATTCTTGCTGAAAGGCGGCGGCAAAAAACCAAAATGGGAGGCGCAGTATTTCGCTGGCGCACCCAAGCTCCATTCTGAGAACACGGATCAGTGGGTTGATTTCGAGAGATCCAGCTTTTCGATTGTGGACAGCGTGTCTCTTCACAAATACAAGCCTCCGCAGCAATCAGGCCAAAGGCAGCAATTCATAAATTGGCGCCACACCAGAGAAGCCATCGCTGTTCCCATACTCGACCGTCTTTACCCAGATACGCTGGCTCTATTGCTAGGTGTATCACCCAACCTCTTCGAACTGGACGGCAAACTCTACCTACGACTAGGCGGGGACGCCTCTGAAATCTCTGGATATGAATTCGGTGGTCCCGCTATTGTCGTGACACATCCTGATGTTGGATAAGGCATCACCGCGAAAGACCGGAAAAAAAACGGAGAGACCTCGTGAAACGTGCCACAACCGTCCTGATTGTCGCCTACCTGATCCTCTTTGTCTGGGCTTGGTTTGACACGCATAGCCTCGCGCCGGAGGACGGTCGTGGCCTCATGCTTCAGTTTGTGTTGATATTTGCAGCCATCACAGCGGCATTTCTTGTGCCAGCAACGCTGCTGACTTGGAAGGACCGGGCCCCGAAAACTGCGCTCACCCTAGCACTATGCCCTGCCGCGCTTTTCACTTTAGCAACGGTCGCCACCGTGCTTTGACCATGCGCGCACTCCTGATCCCTGCCCTCTTCCTCGCCTCGCCAGCCACCGCTTGGGAAGCCACAACGTTGCCCATCTGCACCCTCACCTATGAGACCGAAGAGGCCCACACCCACCTCACTTACGACCCAGGCAAACCGCTCTACACCCTCGCGATCACCCAAAAATCCGCGCCATGGCAGCCCACCCCATGGTTCGCCATGCGCTTCATCGGTCCCAACGAAATCGCCATCTCCACGCCTGAGCACGCGTTCTCAAACAACAATCAGACGCTCAACGTCGCGGACAGAGGCTTTGGCAATGTGCTCGACGGGCTGCAATTCAACGCAGCGGCGCTGGCCTTCACCGAAGCCCAAACCGTAACCATCCCGCTCGAGGGCGCGGCGCCAGAGGTGCAAAAATTCCGCACCTGCGCCGCCGCGCAACTCAGCTAGGTTTACGCCTTATACCCCTCAGACGCCTCATAATACGTCTCAAACCCAATCCGCTCCCGCACCTCTGCAAACGACATCAGCGCGCTGTCCTGCACCTTGTCCGCCTTCAGCTCGGCCAGGGTCTCCACCACCTGCTGCATCACCGCAGACAACAACGTCAACGGATAAGCCGCGATGTTAAACCCCATGTCACGCAGCTCGGTCTGAGGCAGGATCGGCGTATCGCCGCCTTCCAGCATGTTGGCCATCAACAGCCCTGGCGTTTCCTCACAAATCAAGCGCATCTCATCCACGCTCTGCGGTGCCTCGACAAAAATGATGTCCGCGCCCAGCTCAAAGAACCGCTGCGCCCGGTCAATCGCCTCGCCCAACCCATGCGCCTTGCGCGCGTCTGTTCGGGCCAGGATCAGCACATCCTCTTCTTCGCGCGCATCCACCGCTGCCTTAATGCGATCAAACGCCACCTCACGCTCCACCACCGCTTTGCCCGGCGTATGGCCACAGCGTTTTGGTGCCACCTGATCCTCAATCATCACCGCCGCCGCCCCGGCCCGCGCCAGACCTTTCACGGTGCGGATCACATTCATCGCATTGCCGTAGCCCGTGTCGCCATCGGCCACAAACGGCAGGCTAGTCGCCTCTGAAATGTTGCGCACATGGTCCACCACCTCGCCATAGCTCATCAGCCCCAAATCCGGCATGCCAATGCGCGAGGCCGAGGCGGCAAAGCCCGACATGAATGTCATGTCAAATCCCGCCTGCTCAATCAGCTTGGCAGACAGCGCATCATAACAACACGGCGCTACCACCAGTTCTTTCTGCTCCAAAAGCGAGCGCAGACGGGCCGCGCGCAGGTTGCGCCCCTCGTTGGGCGCAATGCGAACTGTATTTGTCATTGTCACTGTCCTTTTGCTCAGCGGGCCAATTCATAGGGAATATAGAGCGCCAGCGCGGGCCAGAACCACAACAGCACCGCGACCGCCAACATGATCGCCGCAAACGGCAACGCGCCTTTCGCGACCTCCTGCAACCGCGCATTGGCCACCGCTTGGATGACAAACAGGTTCATCCCCACGGGCGGCGTAATCAGCGCGGTCTCAATCAGCACCACAAAGAAAATGCCAAACCAGATTGGATCAATCCCGATGTTAAGCACCGCCGGCAGAAGCACCGGCACCATAATGAGCAACATCGACAGGCTCTCCAAAAAGAACCCCATGAACAGCAGCACTAGGCCGACTGCGAGAATGAACAGGCTTGGGTTGGAGATGTTCTCTGTCAAAAACGCGCTGATCGACTGTGGGATCAGATAGAGCGTGATCGCATAGGAAAACACCTTGGCCCCCGCCACAATGATCAACACCATCACCGAAGTTCGCAGAGAGCCTTCCACCGCCTCCCGCAGCTTGGCCCAATCCATGCGCCCCATGGCAAACGTCATGATCAGCGCAATCACAAAGCCCAGCCCCGCGCTTTCTGACGGTGTCGCAATCCCAGTGTAGATCGAGCCAACAATCGCCACCGCCAACGCCACGGTTGGCAGCGCCATCAGCGAGGCCCGCCCACGCGTGCCCCAATCCGTCTTGGCAATTGGTTGATAGGCACCAGAGAAACGCGAAAACAACATCCCGTAGACAATGAACGCGCCCGCCAAAAACAACCCCGGCCCAATGCCTGCGAGGAACAGCGTCGGGATCGAGCTTTCCGTCACCACGCCATAAATGATCAGCGGGATCGACGGCGGGATCAAAATGCCCAAGGTGCCACCCGCCGCCAACATGCCGTAGACAAACGGTTTGTCATAGCCACGCTTGGACATCTCCGGGATCGCCACAGTGCCAATGGTCGCTGCCGTCGCCACCGAAGAGCCGGAAATCGCGGAGAACAAGGTGCAGGACAAGATTGTCGCGACGCCCAACCCACCGGGCCAATGCCCGACCCAGCTCTGCACCGCCGCATACAAATCGCGCCCCACCCCACCTTTCAGCAAAACATTGGACATCAACAAAAACATCGGCACAGCCAGCAGTTCAAAGCTGTCCATCGAGCCATGCAGGCGCTGCGGCACCGCCACCAACGGCAGGCCTTTGAGGCCCAACAGGATCACACCCAGCCCGCCCAGTGCAAAGGCCACCGGCGTGCGCAACAACAAAAGCGCCATCAACGCCACAAGAATAAAAACCGCTTCCATCAGTGTGCGCTCCCCATCACGTCATCCTTGGGCAAAGGTTCCGCCCAAACGCGATAAAGCTGCGCCGCGCCTTGCAACATCAACAAAGCACTGCCCGCCCAAACCGGAGCGTGGGTGATCATCTTGGGTGGCGCGAGATAAGTATCTGTTGTGTGCCCGGCCATTGTCGCCTTCAACCAAAGCTGAAAGCCAAAATAACAAGCCGTACCCGCAAAAATGAACAGAATTATGATGGCCAAAGTCTCCGCCAAACGGCGCCAGACTGTATTCGGATTGCTCAGCAGCACATCAATCGTGACCATCTCACGGTGCTTCAGCACATAAGCCGCGCCAAGATACACCACCCAGACCTGCAGCACCCGGCTGATCTCATCCACCCAAATGGTGGGCGCGTTAAACACGTAACGCATCAGCACTTCAAACGTGATGAAAAAGCCGACGGCAAACAGAGTCCAGGCACATAGCTTGCCTGTAAATTCAGTGATACCATCAATGATCCGGATGATCATTGGCCACTCCTTGCTTTGAATTTTCGCGGGGAAACAAAAAAGGGAAAGCCACCGCTATTGGCAGCCTTCCCAAAGTCTTAGTTGGTCATCGCGGCTTTCACAGCGGACACAGCAGCCGCGCCGGTGTCACCGGTTTCTTCAACAAACCGATCCACAACGCTGGCCGTCGCGCTCACCCATGCCGCACGCTGCTCAGCGGTCAACTCTGTCACGGTCATGTTGGCCTTCATCTCATCAACTGTTGTGGCTTCCTCAGCATAAATCTGATCCCGAAGCTTCTGCTCCACTTCCGCAGCAGCCGCGTCGATGATCGCTTTGTGCTCGTCAGACAGGCCTTCATAGACATCATTGTTCATCACCGCGACAAACTCGATCGCGCTGTCAAAGGTCAGGGTCATCTGATCCATCACTTCAAACAACTTGCGAGATTTCACCGCCGACGCGCCAGTCATGCCCACATCCACAGCACCCTGCTGGTAGGCCAAGAACTGTTTGGAACCAGACATCAACGTTGGCGCGCCGCCCAATTCCTGAACGGTCCAACCATGAACCTTGCCGTAGGTACGGACTTTTTTGTCTGCGATGTCAGCCGGTTCCACAATTGCGTCGCCGTTGGTCAGATACACGTTCCGCCCAAACGCCTGCCACCACAGAATACGGTTGTTGGTCTCTTTCAGGATCGCCGCATCCAATGTGGCGCGCATGTCAGACCCCGGCGCCACGGCCGCACGGATGTGCGCTTCGTCAGCAAAGATAAACGGGATCGACACGACGTCCACCGCAGGCACGGAACCCGCAAAACGACCAATGAACGCAGAGCCTGCTTCAACAGCACCACTGCCCACGGCACCCGGCACTTCTTTGTCTTTGAAAAGCTGTGCGGACGGGAACAGTTGGATTTCCAGCGCACCGCCGGATTTCTCTTCGACGATGTTGGCAAAGTCCTGCCAGTTTTGTCCCAAAGAATGGGTTTCCGGCAGCTGCAAAGTTACCCGAATGGTCTCCGCAAAGCTTGCAACCGGTGCAACGCTCACAAGTGCAGCTGTCGCGGCTGCTGCGATCCAATGTTTCATGATTTCCTCCCAAAAATCTCTATAAATACAATTCAAGCCTAGGTGACGCTCGGGAAACCGGGTCACGTTTTTAGACACGTTCCGAAACACCCGCGCAACAGTGTTTCGCTTTCTGGTCAAGAAATAGGACCAAACGGTCAATTTTTGGACTGCAAGGAAATTTGCTTTCGCTGTATACAGTTACAACGACGGAAGGGATCAACATTGGACGACGCCGACAAACGCATTTTACGTGCCATTCAGGAACAACCTGAGCTTACAATGCGCGAGCTTGGCGAGGTCACCGGATTGAGCCACACCCCGTGCTGGCGCCGCCTCAAACGCCTGCGCGAAGACGGCTACATCACTGAAAAACGGTATGTTTTGGACGCGCAGAAGCTTGGCTTTGACATTGTCGCGTTCTGTTTGGTGAAACTGCAACTGCACACGCAGGAGTCCTTGGAAGAGTTTGAGACTGCTGTTGAGTTTCTTCCTGAGGTGGTGGAATGCTACTCCGCCACCGGCGATCAGGACTACATCCTCAAGGTATTGGCGCTCAGCGTGCGGGATTATGAAGAAACCATCAAACAGCGCCTGCTCAAGCTGCCGCACATTGGATCCATCCGCACCAGCCTCGCGCTCAACGAAATCAAAAACACACCTGACGTGCCGGTCTAACGCCCCGGCCCGTCCGTACGACGCTCAACCTATCACTGCAAATTACCTGTTGGCCGCATTGGCCCGACACCACGCCAGCGCTCGCCCACTCAGCAACGGTGCCAACTTGGTCTCCACGTGCTGATGATAGGTGGCCAACCAATCAATCTCTGCCGCTGTCAGCGCGTCAAAATCCAACATTTCGGTCATGATCGGCACCCATGTCAGATTGCGAAACCCAAAGAAGCCATTTTCTTCTTCGACGATCTCAAACAAGTTCTCAATCCGGATACCATAGAGCCCCGCAACATAATGCCCCGGCTCAATCGACATCACCATACCGGGCACCAGATCCACTTCGCTGACTGGCTTGCCAATTCGCTGCGGATGCTCATGCACCGACAGCCGATGGCCAATCCCGTGGCCCGTGCCGTGGTCATAATCCAACCCTAAGTCCCACAATGGGCGACGGCAAATTGCATCGATATGATGGCCCTGCGTGCCGCGTGGAAACTTCAACGTGGCCAGCGCGTAAAACGCTTTGAACACCGCCGTATAGGCTTGATCGTAGCCTGCGGGCCGCTGCCCAAAGGCAAAGCTGCGGGTGATATCCGTTGTGCCGGTTTCATACTGCCCACCGCTGTCCAGTAAATACGGTGCCTCCGGCAATATCTCCGCGTCGCGTATCTCCGTGGTGGCGTAATGGCACATAGCGGCATTGCCGCCCGCCGCCGAGATTGTGTTGAAACTCTCGCTCAGGAAACTCCCGCTTGCCTGACGCAACGCCTGCACTTCCGCTTCCGCCTCACTTTCACGCAGCGGATCACCCGCCGCTGCTCGCGCCGGCACCGTCTCGGCCAACCAGGCGGAAAACTCCGTCACCGCCACGCCATCCTGAATATGACAAGCGCGCATACCTTCCAACTCAACTGCATTCTTCAGTGTTTTCAGGTAGGTCAGATGACTGGTGCGCCGGTCAATTTTTGCGCCAATATTCTCCAGCGCCAAACACACAGCAACCGGCGAAAACTCCGGGTCCACCAAGACCTTCTGCCAGGTTTTCACCGACGCGCGGACAAACGGGAGGAAGCCATGCGGCGGCACCACACAGATGTTTTCCGGCAGCGTGGCCGCCAAATCTGCCGGCAATTTTTCTGGCTCGACAAACCACGTCACCGCGCCAGTGTCCGACACCAGCATAAAGGACTGCGGGATTGGCAAAAACGGCACATCGTCGCCCCGCACATTCAGACACCAGGCAATGTTGTCAGGCTGCGTTTCCACATGAAACTGCGCCTGCTCTTGCGCCATAAAGGCCGTCAGTTCCGCAACCTTTTCTAACGTGGCACGTCCGGCAAATTGCAGCGGCATGGCTGTCACTTGTCCCATTGGCGAAGATGGCTGTTCGTCCCAAATGAAGTCCACCGGATTGTCATTCTGCGCCGCCAGCTGCGCACCTTTTTCAGTCAACGCATCGGCAAACCGATCGTACCAGCTCGGCGGCAAATGCATCGCATCAAACCCAATCCGCCACCAGTCTCCGGCATGATCTGCCAGCCAATCCTCCGGCGGTTCCTCAAACAGGTGATGGAAAGAAAACACCGCGCCCAGGCACTCTTCCCGCACCTGAACGCTGTACCGCCCATCCACAAACATCGCGACCTCATCCATGGTCACAATCGCCATGCCAGCTGAGCCCGAAAATCCGGTCACATATTGCAACCGCTCGTCATGCGGCGCGACATACTCGCCCTGGTGCGCGTCATATCTTGGCAGAATGAACGCATCCAACCCACGCACACGCATCTCTGCGCGCAACGCCGTCACCTGCGGCGGAACGCCCCCCATCACACAATCAGGCATGCTGGTTGACCTCCTCGGCAAGGTGACAGGCCACTTCGCCCCGCCCCTCCAAGACCCGCAGCACAGGCACAACCGTCCGGCATTGCGCCGTCACATGACGACACCGCACATGGAACGGACAGCCAGACGGCACGTTCAGCGGCGAGGGCAGTTCCCCCTCCAGCTGGATTGCAGCGCCTTTGTCGTCCGGATCCAATGAGGGCGCCGCGCTCAACAAAGCCTGCGAATAGGGGTGTGACGGCGCCGAAAACAACGTCTCACTGTCGCCAATCTCCACAATCCGCCCCAGATAGATCACCGCCACGCGATTGGACACATGCCGCACCAATCGCAGATCATGCGCCACAAACAGGATTGTCAAATTCAGCCGATCTTGCAGCTCCAACAACAGGTTCACCACCTGCGCCTGCACCGACACATCCAAGGCTGAAACCAGCTCATCCGCGATCAACACTTCCGGCTCCACCGCCAAGGCCCGCGCAATGGCAATCCGCTGCCGTTGCCCGCCAGAAAACTCATGTGGCAGTTTATCCGCCGCATCCTGCGGCAGCCGCACCAGTTCCAACAATTCCGCAACCCGAGCGGCAATCTCGCTCTCAGGTCGCATCTGATGCACCCGCAGCGCTTCCGCCAGAATGTCCCCCGTGGACATGCGGGGATTCAGCGACGAATACGGGTCCTGAAACATCATCTGAACACGGCGATTGTAGCTGCGATCTTTACGTGCCGCCGCGCCAAAAATGTTCTCATCCTCAAAGTGGATCTGGCCACTTGTGGGCGCATACAGCCGCACAATACAGCGCGCCAAGGTCGACTTGCCACAGCCGGATTCCCCAACCACACCAAGGGTCTCCCCTTGTTTCAACTCAAGGCTCACCCCATTGAGCGCGTTGACAGATTTCCCCGGCTTACGCTGCACCACATCCAGCAGGCTGCGCGACACTGGAAATGACAAATGCAGGTCGTCGATTTTCATCACGGTCTGGGTCATGCGGCGTCTTCTTGTGTGGCTGGAAGTGGATGGAAACAGGCCGTCTGCCGCCCCGGAGCAATGTCCTGCAACGTGGGCCGCGCGGTCTGGCAGGCTGGGCCTGCCGCCTGACACCGCGGCGCAAAAGCGCAGCCTTCAGGTAAGGAAAACAGGCTGGGCGGCGTGCCTGGCACCGAATAGAGCTGCGTACGCGGCGGCACATCTTGCGGCACCGAACGCATCAAGCCTTCGGTATAGGGATGGCGCGGCGTGCGCAAAACCTGACGCACCGCGCCCTGCTCAACCACCCGTCCCGCATACATCACCGACACCGTGTCACAAGTCTGCGCCACAACCCCAAGGTCATGTGTCACCAGCACAACGCCCATCGACATTTCATCCGCCAGCTTCAGAATCAAATCGAGGATCTGCGCCTGAATGGTCACGTCCAGCGCCGTGGTTGGCTCGTCCGCCAGCAACAGCTTTGGGCTCGCCGCGAGGGCAATCGCGATCATCACCCGTTGCCGCATGCCGCCGGAAAACTGGTGCGGATATTCTTCCAGTCGCGTCGCCGCTGCCGGAATGCCGACGTGATCCAGCATCTCTATCGCCCGATCCCGCCGCGCCCGACGCCCCAAATCCGTATGCGCCGTCAACGTTTCTTTGATCTGCGTGCCCACGGTCAGCAAGGGGTTCAACGAGGTCATCGGCTCTTGAAAAATCATCGCGATCTCCCGACCACGGATCTTGCGCAATTGCCGCTCTGACATGGTGGTCAGCTCCTGCCCCTGCCAGCGCACCGAGCCGCTCACTTCGCCATAGTGCCGCGCCAAGCCAAGGATAGAGCGCAGCGTCACACTCTTGCCAGAGCCACTTTCCCCCACAAGCCCCTGCACCTGACCTTTGCCCAGCGCAAAGCTCACATCGCGCACCGCAGGGAGGGCGGTGCCGCCTCGGCTAAAGGTGGTGCAGAGGTTCTCTACTTCCAAAATTGGGTGATCTGTCATTGTCTTTTCCCTCACCCACGTGGCCGCAAAAGGTCAGCCAAGCCATCGCCAATCAGCGAGAAACCCAGTCCCGTGATCACAATCGCAATCCCCGGCATCAGGCTCAGCCACCACGCGGTAGTGATAAAGTTGCGCCCCTCGGCAATCAGCACGCCCCATTCGGCCTGTGGCGGTTGTGCCCCCAAGCCGAGGTAGCCCAGCGACGAGCCCAACAGGATCGCCAGCGCCATATCGGTCATCCAATAGACAATCACCGGTGTGATCGCATTGGGCAGCAGATGGCGAAAAATGATGCGTCGGTCGGAATAGCCCATGACGATCCCGGCGCTGGCGTAGTCATTGCCCATCTGCGCAATCACTTCCGCCCGCATCAGCCGCGCATAGTAGACCCAGCCGACCAGAGTGATCGCGATATACATATTGATCAGCCCCGGCCCCAACACAGCCACAACCGCGATGACCAGCACCAGAAACGGGAAGGTGATAACCGCATCCACAACCCGGCCAAAAATCATGTCAGCCACGCCGCGGTAATAGCCCACCAAGGCCCCAACAGTGACACCAATGGTCAGCGCAAACACCGTGGCCAAAATCGCCATCTGCATGTTCACCGTATAGGCGTGGATCACACGCGACAGCGCATCCCGCCCCAGCATGTCGGTGCCAAATGGATGGGCCCAGCTTGGCGGCTGACGCACCGCCAGATAGTCAATGAAGTTAGGGTCATACGGTGAAAAAAGGCCTGGAAACAGCGCCAGCAGCGCCGAGCACCCAATGATCACCGCCCCAATCAGGAACCCCGGCTTGCGCAAGGCAATCTGTACCCGTGTCTGGGGCGCATCAGATGTTTTTGCAGACGTCACAGCAGCATCACTCATGTCAGGCGCATCCTTGGGTCAAGCAGGCTTTGGAACAGGTCGGTCAGCAGGAACACAATCGACACCAGAACAGCAAAGGTCAGCGTCAGCCCCTGAATAAGCGGGTAATCGCGGGCAAAAATTGCCTCCAGCATCAACCGCCCCAAACCCGGCACCGCAAACACGGTCTCGGTCACCAGGGTGCCGCTCATCAGGTTGCCAATCGACAGGCCCAAAAGCGTGATCGTGGAAATCAGCGCATTGCGCAGCACATGGCGTCCCAGGATCAACCGGTTGGGCAGCCCTTTGGCCCGCGCAAACTGCACATACTCCGCATCCAGCACTTCGATAATGGCGGCGCGCAAGTTCCGCATGATGATCGCAGACGTATAAAGCGCAACCGTCATTGCAGGCAGGAAGAGGTAGTGTATCTGCCCCCAAAAGCCTTCACCACTGCCCCCAACAGGGAACCAACGCAGCTTCGCGGCGAGAAAGGTCAGCAGGATCAAACCGATGTAAAATACTGGCATCGACAAGCCGACCTGAAAAACGGTGCGGATCACTGTGTCAGGCCACTTGCCCCGGTTGAGCGCCGCGACAAAGGCCAGTGGCCCAGCAATCATCAGCGACAGAGACACCGCAAAAAGTGCAAGGAACCCTGTTGTTGGCAGCCGATCAATGATCACGTCGGACACAGACGTGCGCATCATGATCGATTGCCCAAGGTCGCCTTGCAAAGTGTTTGTGAAGAACAGCCAAAACTGCACCAGCAGCGGGTCATTCAGGCCAAGCTTATCCCGGATCACTGCCAAATCGGCGTCCGAGGCTTTGTCGCCTGCTATTGCGATGGCTGGGTCGCCCGGCAGCAGCCGGACCAAAAGAAAGATGATGATCATCACAAGCACAAATGTGGGGATCATCAGCGCGAGGCGCTTCAGAACATATTGCAGTCCGGCCATGGGTATTTTCCAGTTAAGTTACGCGCCGCGGGCCCTCGCCCGCGGCGCGTTGGTCGCTTACTTGCTCACAGTGGCACGAGAGAAGATGTTGGCACCCAGAGGGGTCTGAACGTAGCCGTCGACCTCTGTGGAAACCGCCACCGCAAACGGTGTCTCATACATGAACAACAGCGGCGCAGCATCGGCGTAGATCTTCTGCATGTCCGCATATTGTTGCGCCCGAGCCGCTTGGTCCATTTCCGTGCCGGAAGCCTCAAAGAGCGCGTTGAACTTGTCGCTCTCCCAGCCGGTGCCAACCGCATTGCGCACTGGAGAATAGCCCAACCAGCCGGTGACCTGGCTTGGATCGTTCACATCGTCCACCCAGCCATAGGTGTGGATGTCAAACTCACCAGAGCGGTTCTTGGCGCCACGGGTGGCCCCATCCACTTGCTCCACCACCAGCTCGATGCCCAATGGTGCCCACATCTGTTGCAGCGCGGCAAAGATGGTTGCGTCATCAGACGAGCCCGCCAGCGTGGTCAATGTGACCTTGGTTCCGGCTTCAATCCCCGCCTCTTTCACCAACGCCATGGCTTTGTCCATGTCGTAGGAATACAGATCCAGCTTGGAGGCCAGACGTGTAGAGGAGGACATCAGCGGTGCGGTCATTGGCTGACCCGCGCCTTGCAGAACCAGGCCAATCAACGCGTCTTTATTGGTCGCATAGTTGACCGCCTGACGCACCCGCACATCGTTCAGTGGGTTGGCAGAGCCATCCGCACGAGTCTCACGGGTGTTGATTGGCGAATAGATGATCCGTGTCGACGGATAGAGGTTCATGTTGATCGCCGGATCGGCGTCCA
>NZ_CAJXIV010000015.1 GCF_913054185.1 uncultured Shimia sp. | reverse complement strand
TCCAACAAACCGACACTTATCCACAGACTCGGCAACAGACTCACACAAGACTCACCACGCAACACCGGAAGTGACCACGCCTTAAGACTCCTCACCACGCCAAAAACAACGTCGGTAATACGTCAGCATCGCAGCTGTTTCGCAGAGGTGCAGGTTTGGGGCAGGGAAGCTGGCCTTTCGGAAGCCCTACCCCACCGCACGCAACCGTTGCGGCTTACAAGGCTTACGCCTTCCTCAAAGACAGCAACTGCCGCGCCAAAGGCAGCAGAGCCTCTTGGGCTTCCGCGACCAACCCCTTGGCACGAGTGGTGGCAGTTGTGTGCTGCCCTGCCCTCACCCATTCTGCCATTTGACCCGCAGCTTGGCCCTCACCGGAAATGCGATGCGCCAACCCCTCACCTTCGAGCTGAAGATAATCCCGCGCAAAGTTGGCTGTGTTGGGACCACACATCACAGGACAGCCCACTACAATGGCCTCCCAAGGATTATGTCCTTCAGTGTCGCCAAAGCTGCCGCCAATCAAAGCCACCTGCGCAAGACGATACCATAGCCCCAGCTCACCAAGCGTGTCAGCCACATAAACTTGATGGCTCTTTTCCAAACGCTCCCCCAGACTGCGCTGCGCACACCGCAGTCCAGACTCCGCCAGCCCGCTACAAATCTCCGCGCCCCGCTCCGGTGCCCGCGGGGCGACAATTAACAGCGCCTCAGGATCAGATTTGAGCACCTGTTTGTGGGCGGCAGTGGCCACCGCCTCGTCCGGGGCATGGCTGGAAGCCACTACCCAGGTGTGCCGCCCCGCCAATGTGTCCCGCATCTCTGCCAAGGACACCGTATCCACGTTCAAAGGGGCGGCTGCCGGTTTTAGCGACGGCATGACCTGTGGGTCCGTTGCGCCAAGCCGTTGCAAGAACTCGGCGGAGGTTGGTTCCTGCGCCGCAACAACGGCAAACAATTGCATCAGATCCTTAAAGCCCGCGCGCAGTTTATGCCGACGCTCAAACCCGCCTTGGGTTATCCGTGCATTGATATAGGCCAGCGGAACGCCCCGGCGCGCGGAGTCCACAATGACGCCGGGCCACAGATCCTGCTCAGACCAGATCGACAGGTCCGGCTGCCAGTGATCCAGAAAACGGGCCACATAGCGGGGTCCGTCCAACGGCAAAAACTGATGTATCACCCGAGGGGGCAGGTTTGCCCCCAACACCTGAGCCGAACTGCGCGCCGTTGAGGTGACAAGAAAATGCGCCTCTGGCATCAACGCCCCCATCACACGCAGCAAAGGTCGCAAAGCCAGGACCTCGCCCAACCCCACCGCATGCAGCCAAATCAATGTGCCGTCAGGTCGCGCCATCCCCGCCTGCCCCAGTTTCTCCTGGGCGCGCGCAGGGTCATCTTTGCCCCGCGCCACACGCCGGGCCACCACAGCGCGCATGACCGGCTGCAACACTGGGCGCAGCATCAAATAGCCACGCAATTGCCAGCCAAGCGAAAGGCTTACGCGTTTGTGCTCTTTGGCCATACGTCTGCGCCTGTCCGTTGCTGAATACCTCTGCCCTTATATACACCGGCAAAAGGCCAAGGCCATGCCCTCGTAAAGCGTTGCCCCCAAACAACGCTGACGGGAAAACCCTCATTAATAAGTGGTGAAGGACTTTCTGAAACAGTGCGCCAGACGCCACTGTTTGTTGTGATGATTATACCGGATAAAAAATGCCACTGACGAACTCCCTGTGGACCCTGGCCCGCTCTTTGGCGGGACGGTCCTACCTGCCCTCCTTCATCGCTCTGGCGGTGGTGGTGTGTTTTGCCGTCTATGTGGAGCGCAACCAGACCTTTATTACCAAGCAGGAACAGCGCACGCTTGCCATCAGCGAAACCAGCCGTCTGCGAGCTCAAATCGAAGGCTATGTTAACGCAGACATTCAACTGGTGCGCGGCATGATCGCGGCTCTGTCGGCCAATTTGGATATGTCGCAAGAGGAATATAGCACGCTTGCAAGCCAAGTGATGGGCACCCATCAGGAATTTCTCAACATCGCGCTGGCCCCAGACTTGGTTGTTACTCGCGTCTATCCTTACGAACCCAACAAGGCTGCTCTGGGCCTGGACTACAACCAGAATGAAGCTCAGCGTGCCGCGGCCTACCGAGTGCGAGACAGCGGCAAGATGGTTCTAGCGGGACCAGTCAATCTGGTTCAAGGCGGCACCGGATTTATTGGTCGGTTTCCCGTTTGGGACACCCGCAACGGACAGCGTCGGTTTTGGGGCGTTGTGGCGGCGGTCATCGACGCGGATGGCCTCTATCAACAGGCAGGTTTGTTGGACGGCTCTCTTACCGTTGACGTAGCTCTGATTGGCAAAGACGGCACCGGCGCCGAAGGCGATTTGTTTTTTGGAGACCCGGCAGTCTTGGACGATTCCCCTATCCTGATGGACATCCAACTGCCAAGCGGGACTTGGCAAATGGCGGCACGCCCCCAAAACGGCTGGGCCAAAACGGCCTCCGACGTGTGGGGAACGCGGATCTTTTTTATGTTTATAGGGCTGCTCATTTTTATCCCGACATTTGCTGCTGGCCGCCTGTCTGACACGCGGCGCAGCGCCATTGACGCGTTGAAACGGCGCGAAACGGAGCTTGAGCGTCTGTCGCTTGTGGCCAAACACGCCTCAGACAGCATCATTCTCAGCACGCCTAGCGGGGAAATCCAATGGGTGAATGCTGGCTTCACGCGCATGACGGGCTACAGCTCTGAAGAAGCCGTCGGGCAACATGTTGGGGCCCTGCTCAATTCCGAAAACACAAACCCCGAAACAATCCAAGAAATGATCAATCAGCGCATCCAGGGCAACCGGTTCCATTGCCAGATCGTGAACCGGACCAAGGACGGGCGCGACATCTGGGTGGGCACCAATATCTTCCCAATCAAAGATGATGACGGCAACATCACCATGAACATCGGGATTGAGCGCGACATCACCCGCACCAAGCAATATGAAAAGGAGTTGGCAGAGGCAAAGCTGGTGGCAGAAAAAGCCGACCGCGCCAAAACCGACTTTCTGGCCAATATGAGCCATGAAATCCGCACGCCGATGAACGGCATTCTGGGCATGGCGGACCTGCTCGCGGAAAGCGGCATCTCTGGTGAGGATCGCCAATGTGTGGACACCATCCGCGACAGCGGCCATGCGCTTTTGAAAATCATCAACGACATTCTCGATTTGTCACGGCTTGAAAGTGGAAAGCTGGAAGTGTCCGAGGTGAACTTCAACTTGCGCCATTGCATCGACAGTGCCGTTGAATTGCTTCGACATAAGGCGACGCAGAAAGGCATTTCTCTCACCGTGGACTACGAAGACGATCTTCCCACTGAGGTGCGCGCAGACAATGGGCGCCTGCGACAGATCATCGTGAACCTGGTTGGCAACGCCGTGAAATTCACGTCAGAGGGCGGCGTGCGGGTGCTTGTAAAGCGCGATGAGGCGTCAGAGTATGGCATCAAGGTTGAGGTGTTTGACACTGGTATTGGCATCACAGAGGCGCAGGCAGAACACATTTTTGATCGCTTCTCTCAGGCGGACGCAGCCACCACCCGCGCCTTTGGCGGCACCGGGCTTGGCCTGACAATTTCCGCCATGCTGGCACGGCGCATGGGCGGAGACATCGCTCTGTGTACCGAATATGACGAGGGCGCCTGTTTTGTGGCAACAATTGACGCCAAACCCGCGGTGGGCCGCCCCAAGAAGGAAGCGGAGGCGCCGACGTTTGCCTCCGAACATCTTGAAGGCGCGCGTATTCTTTTGGCCGAAGACAACAAGACCAACCGCCTGTTGGTTCAAAAATACCTGGCCGCGTTTGATGTGGAACTGATTGAGGTTGAAAACGGCTTACAGGCCGTGGAATTCTGCAAAGCCTACACCCCGGATGTGGTGCTGATGGACATGTCCATGCCGGAGTTGGACGGCGTCGAAGCCACCCGCATCATCCGCTCCTTGCCGATCCCTCAACCGCCCATTGTGGCGCTGACGGCAAATGCATTTGAGAGTGATCGGGACATGTGTCTGGAGGCCGGCATGGATTTCTTCCTGTCCAAGCCGATCAACAAGGCCCACCTACTGCAGGCTCTGTCGACGCAATTGGAACACCGCAAGGCCTCCTGACCTTTTGGCACAATTGTGGGACCGGCGGCGCACAGTTTGGCGCCGCCTCCCATATTGATTAGGCAGCAGGCATCCGCTTTTCAACAATCTCGGCCCACCAGGAGCAGCCCGCCGGAATGGCGTCGTCGTTGAAGTTGTATTCCGGGTGGTGCACCATCGCGCCGTCTTCGCCGTTGCCGACCAGGATATAAGCGCCGGGGCGCTCTTCCAGCATGAAGGCAAAGTCTTCGCCGCCCATCACCAGCGGTGCTTCATCACACTGACCGGAAATCGACTTGGCCACTTCGGCGGCAAACTCGGTCTGGGTTTCGGAGTTCACCATCACTGGGTAGCCGCGGTGATATTTCACCTCGACGGTTCCGCCAAAGGTCGCGGCGATCCCGTCGCAGATCTCTTTGATGCGAGTTTCCGCCAGATCCCGCATCTCTTTGGACATGGTGCGCACGGTGCCTTTGATGTGCACCTTCTGCGGGATCACGTTGAACGCTTTAGAGGACGTCTCAAAGCTGGTCACAGACACAACAACCTGATCCACCGGATCGGCATTGCGGCTGGCAATGGTTTGCAACGCCAAAACAGCCTGCGCTGACATCACGGTGGTGTCGACCGTGTCATGTGGTTTCGCAGCGTGGCCGCCACGACCTTCAAAATGAATGTCAAACTGATCCGTAGCAGCAAAGAACGAGCCCGGACGGATTGCAAAGGTGCCCAGTGGCACGCCGGGCCAGTTGTGCATGCCATAGACTTCCTGGATGCCCCACCGGTCCATCATGCCGTCTTCACACATCTCGCGACCACCGCCGCCACCTTCTTCGGCAGGCTGGAAGATCACCACAACGGTGCCGTCAAAGTTGCGCGTTTCCGCAAGGTATTTCGCCGCACCCAGCAGCATCGCTGTGTGGCCGTCGTGTCCACAGGCGTGCATCGCGCCTGGCGTCTTGGAGGCATACTCCAGACCGGTTTGCTCGTGAATCGGCAGCGCATCCATGTCTGCGCGCAGGCCAATCACCTTGCCAGAACCTGTGTCTTTGCCTTTGATCACGCCCACAACGCCGGTGCGGCCAATGCCGGTGACAACTTCGTCCAGGCCAAACTCTTGCAGTTTCTCCGCCACAATCGCGCTGGTGCGGTGGGTTTCAAACAGGATTTCCGGGTTCTCATGCAGATCACGGCGCCAGGTGGTGATTTCATCATGCAATTCTGCAAAACGGTTCTTGGTGGGCATAGTGTTTCCTCGCTCAATAGTACGTTCTTAAACCGCTGGCATGCGGCGTTCGATCACTTCCGACAGAAAGCTGCTCCCATGCGGGATTGCCTCGTCGTTAAAGTTATATTCGGGGTGGTGCAACGCAGCGCTGTCGCCGTTGCCCACCATGATGAAAGCCCCAGGACGGGCTTGTAACATATAGGAGAAGTCCTCGCCGCCCATCTTCAACGGCGCTTCGGTACAGCTGCCCGACACGGCGGTTGCAACTTCCTCAGCAAATTCCGCCTGCTCATCCCAGTTGATCGTCGCAGGTGTGATGCGCTGGTAGTCGATCTTCGCGATCCCACCAAAGGTTGCGGCAACACCAGCCACCACCTCTTTCATACGCGCTTCAACCATATCTTGAATGTCAGGATTGAAGGTGCGCACCGTGCCTTTAAGCGTCGCGGTGTGCGGGATCACATTATAAACATCCGAGCCGGTCTGAAACGACGTCACAGACAGTACCGCGCGGTCCACGGGGTCAACATTGCGGCTGACAATCGACTGCAAGGCCAGATGGATTTGGCTGCCCATCATGGTTGGGTCGATGGTTTTGTTGGGCTGCGCCGCGTGGCCGCCTTTGCCTTCGATCTCGATGGTGAAGAAATCCACCGCTGCCAACAAAGGCCCCTTGCGTAAGGCAAACTCCCCCACCGGCAGGCCGGGGTAATTGTGCATGCCATAGACCTCTTTGATGCCAAAGCGCTCCATCATGCCATCTTCGACCATGGCCAAAGCGCCATTCCCGCCTTCTTCCGCCGGTTGGAAGATCACCGCCACCGCACCATCAAAGTTACGCGTCTCACTCAGGTACTTGGCGGCCCCCAGCAACATCGCCGTATGGCCATCATGCCCACAGGCATGCATCGCGCCTTCGTTTTGGGAGGCATAGTCCAGCCCGGTCTGCTCCGCCATCGGCAGCGCATCCATATCCGCGCGCAGGCCGATCACATTGCCTTTGGTGTCACTCTTGCCTTTGATCAGCCCCACCACACCAGTGCGGCCGATGCCAGTGACAACCTCGTCACAACCAAATTCCTTGAGCTTCTCCGCCACCAACGCGGAGGTGCGGTGTGTTTCATACAGCACCTCAGGATGCGCATGAATGTCCCGCCGCCATTCGGTGATTTCGGCGTGCAATTCCGCAAAACGGTTTTTAACCGGCATATGTCTCTCCCCTGCCCCTGCTTTAGTCTGCGTTCGGCATGCGCCGCTCGATCATTTCCACGTACCAGCTGCTGCCCAGCGGGATGGCTTCATCATTGAAGTTGTACGCCGGGTGGTGGCATTGCGCGCTGTCGCCGTTGCCCAAATGGATGTAGGCGCCGGGCCGTTCTTCCAACATGAAGGAAAAATCCTCTGCCGGCATGATTGGGTCCACTTCGGGATCGACATTTGCTTCGCCCGCAACGGCCTGCGCAGCTTCCACGGCAAACTCGGTCTCGCGATCATGGTTGACCGTTACCGGATAGCCCTCTTCCCAAGTCACTTCCGCTTTGGCGCCAAAGGCCAACGCGGTATGAGTTGCGACCTCGCGAATACGTCTCTCGGCCAATGCCCGGTTGTTGTTGTCCAACGTGCGCACCGTGCCTTTCATACGCACCGTATGCGCAATCACGTTAGACGCGCTGCTGTCGGTCTCAAGTGTGCCAACTGTCAGCACAACCCGCTCAATGGGTTTCACGTTACGCGACACAATGCTTTGCAAGGAAACCAAAATTTGCGCGGCAACCAATGTGGTGTCTACCGCCGCCGCCGGTTCTGCCGCATGGCCACCTTTGCCAGTCACCACAATTTCAAATTCATCCGCCGAGGCCATCAAGGCGCCAGGACGAATGCCAAATTCCCCCACGGGCACACCCGGTGCGTTGTGCATGCCGTAGACTTCCTGGATGTTCCAACGATCCATCATCCCATCACGGCACATCTCACGGCCACCGCCGCCACCTTCTTCGGCAGGCTGGAAAATCATCACCGCTGTGCCGTCAAAATTCCGGGTCTCCGCCAGGTACTTTGCCGCTCCCAGCAACATCGCGGTGTGTCCGTCATGGCCACAAGCGTGCATCTTGCCGTCCACTTTGGAGGCATAGTCCAATCCGGTTGCCTCATGGATCGGCAGCGCGTCCATGTCTGCGCGCAGCCCAATCACACGTCCCTTGGTGTCTGTTTTGCCTTTGATCACCGCCACAACGCCGGTCTGACCAATGCCCGGCGTGATCTCGTCCACGCCAAATTCCTTGAGGCGGTCTTGCACAAAATCTGCGGTCTCATGCACATCAAACATCAGCTCAGGGTTCTCATGCAGGTGGCGCCGCCAACCGGTGATCTCATCGTGCATCTGCGCAATACGATTGCGGATAGGCATGGGCACTTCCTCCAAAATAACATGATTTGCTGATCGCTCGGCGAGACTGAACCAATGTTCAATGACTGGCAAGAGCCGCCGCGAAAATAATTCACTTATCAAGCAAACCTTCGCCTACCCATGCGTCAACATGAGTCAGCGTGACACGCCTCTGAACGCTCGCTCCTCTTGCCACAAACCGATAGAGTTCAAGTATGCGAACTTGGATACGCCACCGGGCGACGATTCTGATCCTCTTCTTCATTATGCTCATCGCCGTGGCCAGCGGCGTCTGGCGCTATGGCTATGTCCAGGCGCTGGATCAATTGGCACGCCGAGGCGAAGCAGATCTCGCGCTGGCAGCTGACCGGCTCACCGCACAATTGCAGCGCTATCAAGAGCTTGCGGTACTGATGGCGGAACACCCCACCCTGCTGGCGTTGAGCAAAGATCAGACCAACGCCCAGCCCAGCGCCGTTTTACTGCTGGAAGTGGCCGACAAAACCGCAGCGCTTGATCTGATCTATGCCAGTGCAGATGGCACCATCCTCGCAACGGCGCAAGAAGACGCTGTGCCTTCGCAAAACCTCACTGGCACGCCGTATTTCACCCGCGCCTTGCACGGCGCCATCGGCACTCATCACGCGGTCGACGCGCGCTTCAACCAACGTGCCTTCTACTTTTCAGCCCCCAGCTTTGGAGCGGACGGCAAAGTGACCGCAGTGCTGACAGTTGTGGTGGACATGGCCGATGTGGAAGGCAACTGGCGCGGCGACGGCCCAGCTGTGTATTTTGTGGACGACGACAAAGAGGTCTTCATCACCAACCGCTCCGAACTTCTGTTCTGGAAACGGCCGAAGGGCAGCACGGGCCTCGCGCCACCAAACACATCAACGCCAGCATTCTCCAGCCGCATCACCGCAGGCTATGAAATCTGGCAAATGGATTGGGGGCCCTACATCCCGGAACGCGGCCTGCACATTGTCAAAGACCTGCCCATCATCGACCTTGTCGCCGAGGCCATTGTCGACGTCAGCTTCGCCCGCCGCATCGCAGGTCTTCAGGCTGGTGCCATCGCGGCTGTGGTCATGGTGTTTGGCCTGATCCTGCTGCAAGTGTTGGAACGCCGCCGCGTGTTGGCCCAAGCCAACGCTGAACTGGAAGAGCGCGTGACCATCCGCACCAAGGCGCTCTCTTCCACCAACGAAGCCCTGCGCCGCGAAATCACCGAGCGCGAGGAGGCTGAGGCCGCGCTGAAAAAAGCCCAAGCTGATCTGGTGCAAGCTGGCAAACTCTCTGCCCTTGGTCAAATGAGTGCTGGCATCAGCCATGAGCTCAACCAACCTTTGCAGGCCATTCAGACCTTTGCTGACAACGGTACGCGGTTCCTAGACCGCGACAACACCGAAAAAGCCGGCGAAAACCTGACCCGCATCTCACAAATGGCCACCCGCATGGCCCGCATCATCAAAAACCTACGTGCCTTTGCCCGCAACGAAAACGAACCCATGGGCCGCGTTGATCTGGTCGCCACCATCAGCCAAGCTGTCGAGCTCACCGAACTGCGCCTCAACCAAGACAACATCAGCCTGAGCTGGGCGGCGCACTCGTACAACCACCCAATCTACGCTTTGGGCGGCGAAGTGCGTCTCGCCCAAGTCTTTGTGAACCTGATCAACAACGCCGCTGACGCCATGTCCGACAGTAACGAGCGCCAGATTGACATCTCCATCGTGACAGCCCCACGCCTCCGTGTGAACATCCGCGACACTGGCCCCGGCATCGACGCGCCGGACAAAATCTTTGACCCGTTTTACACCACCAAAGAGGTTGGCAGTCCTGAGGGCATGGGCCTCGGCCTCTCGATCAGCTATGGCCTTGTACAAAGTTTTGGCGGCAATATCCGCGGACACAACCTGCCCACAGGTGGTGCGCTGTTCACCGTCGAGCTGGACCAATGGCAAGAGGAGAGCCCCACATGACAGCTCCTGTTCTGGTGGTTGATGATGACCCCATTGTGCGCGAAGCCCTGACCCAGACGCTGGAGCTCGAAGAGTTTCCGGTGATCTCCGCAGGTTCTTTTGTTGAGGCCAAGGACCACATCACCCCCGCATTTGCCGGCGTGATCCTCTCAGACATGCGCATGCCGGGCCGAGACGGGTTTCACCTTCTGCAATTCACCCGCGACACCGACGCCGAACTGCCGGTGATCCTGCTCACCGGTGAGGGCGATATCCCTATGGCCGTGCGCGCCATGACACAGGGGGCTTTTGGTTTCTTAGAAAAGCCCTGCGCCCCGGCCGAACTCATTGCTGTGATTGACCGCGCCCAAAAGGCCCGCGCCATGGCTTTGGAAAACCGCCACCTCAAGGCCCAGCTGGAAACCGGCGACGCCGCCGCCCGCATCCTCTACGGCACCTCGCCGCAAGCCGAAGCCCTGCGCCACCGCGCCCGCTCTGTTGCCCGCATCAACGCTGAGGTTCTGATCTCTGGCCCGCCCGGTGCAGGCATCTCCAAAGTGGCCGAAGTCATTCACCTCTGCGGCGCGCGCCCCGAAGGCCCCTTTGCCAAACACACGGCTGCGGGCATGGACCCCACCGCCTTTGCCGCCGCCATAGACGACACTCACGGCGGCAGTCTTTTCCTTGACGAAGTACAATCCATGCCGATGCAGACCCAGTTTGCCCTGCTCACTTTGCTGGAAACCGGCGAGCATCCGAGACTGATCTTTGGCAGTGCTGCGCCGCTGGATGATGCGGTGCAATCCGGCGCTCTGCACGCCGATCTCTACTACCGCCTCGAAGCGCTGCAAGTCCGCATTCCGGGCCTGTCTGAGCGCCCCGAAGACATCCCCGTGCTGTTCCGCCACTACGTCGCCCAAGCCGCCGAACAGGCCGGTCTCGACGCGCCCGAAATCACGTCTGACGTGATATCCTCCCTGATGGCCCAAGAGTGGCCCGGCAACGCCCGCGCCCTGATGAGCGCCGCCATGCGATTCGCCCTGGGCTTGCCCGGCGAGGAAACCCAATCCGCTGGCCTCGGCCTTGCGGAACAGATGGCGCAGGTCGAACGCTCCCTTCTTGCGGAAGCTTTGCGCAAACATCAAGGTCGGGCAGCTGCAGCGGCAGAGGCCATGAGGCTGCCGCGCAAAACCATGTATGACAAACTGGCCAAATACGGCCTCAAGCCCGAAAACTTTCGATGACCGCCACCGACGCCCCATCACACGCCCCGGCCCCCGAGCACCTGACCCGTCGCGCCGGATGGCGGGCCATTGCCGCTATGTTTGCCATCAATGGCTCTATCTTTGGCCTCTGGGCCAGCCGCATCCCGGCGTTCAAAGCCACACACAATCTCAACCACGCCGAACTTGGCGGTTTGCTGCTCCTGCTCGCAGCTGGTGCAATTTGTGCCTTCCCCTTGGCGGGCCGCCTCTCAGATCATTTTGGCGCCGCCCGCGTGACCAAGGCTTTTGTCTTTGCGAATTTGGCCTTGGCGTTAGCGCTCGCACTCACGCCCAACGTCTGGGTGCTTGGCGCGGTGCTGTTTCTGTTTGGCGCGGCGCACGGCGGCATGGATGTGACCATGAATGCCTGGGGCGCAGAGGTTGAACGCTGGGCCAAACGCCCGCAAATGTCGTCTTACCACGCCATGTGGAGCCTTGGAGCAGGCATCGGCGCCGCCTCCGGCTTTGCCGCGATCAGCCTCAACGCCGCGCCCCTGACGCACTATGCCATTGTCGGCATCCCCTTGACCGCGCTGCTGTTTTGGCTCGGCAACATCCAATGGACCTCCCCTGTCAACCGCGACAGCAAAGCGCCGATTTTCTCGATCCCCAAAGGCCAGTTGGCGCTGGTGGGGCTGCTCGCGTTTGGCGCCTCGATGGGCGAAGGCGCCATGGCGGACTGGAGCGCGGTTTATCTTGTCGACATTGGTGGCGCGCCGGAAAACTGGGCCGCGATGGGCTACGCGATTTTCTCCGTGACCATGGTGATCATGCGCCTCCTAGGCGACTGGATCACCCACCACACCTCGCCCCACTTGGCCGCCCGCGTGAGCGGGTTTGTCGCCGCGACCGGCGCAACCCTCACTGTGTTGTTCCCGGCGCCGCCGGTGATGCTGGTGGGGTTTGTGATGATGGGCATCGGCTACGCCCTGATCTTTCCATTGGCCTTCAGCCGCGCGGCCAACGACCCGCATGAAAGCCCCGGCAAAGCCCTCGCAGGCACAGCCACCTTCGGCTATGGCGGCATGCTTCTGGGTCCGCCACTGATTGGGTTTATCGCCAACGCCACGTCGTTGCGCGTGTCCTTTGGGGTACTGGCTGTGCTGGCATTAATGATTGCGCTGCTGAGTGGAGCGTTGAGGCGCGACCCCTAGCCCTCTTCAAACACATCGGACCATGTTCCACAAAAATGAGGCCCACAAAAGCGGGCCCCAAAAGGCTGTGACTAAAAGATGTCTTAACCTTCAACCGGCGCAAAATGCGCCCGGAAGAAGCGCAGACAATCCGGCTCATAGGTGAACTTGAGACCGCGAATGTCTGCCGCGCCCTGCATCACCCGCTGCACACTTTCCGCGACCACATCCATATGCGCCTGCGTGTATACCCGACGCGGCAAGGTCAGGCGCACCAACTCAAGTTTAGGCATGAAGTTCTCACCGGTGTCTTTGTCTCGTCCCGCCGACACCACACCGCGTTCCATCACCCGCACACCCGCATCAATGTAGAGCGCTGCGGCCAGCGCCTGCGCCGGGAACTGCTCTTGTGGAATGTTCGGAAGAATGGCTTTGGCGTCGAGATAAATCGCATGCCCACCAATGGGTTGCACAATCGGCACGCCCATCTCCATCAACCGGTTGCCAAGGTATTCCACCTGCCCAACACGTGCGCTGATGTGATCATCCTGGACACTTTCGGTGATGCCAATCGCCAAGGCTTCCATGTCCCGCCCAGCCATGCCGCCGTAGGTGTGCAGCCCTTCATAGACCACCACAAGGTTACAGGCTTTCTCATAGATATCGGGATCGTTCATCGCCAGGAAGCCGCCGATGTTCACCAATGCGTCTTTCTTAGAAGACATGGTGGCCGCGTCGGTCAGCGCGCACAGCTCATGCACAATCTCACGCACGGTCTTGTCCGCAAAGCCGTCCTCGCGCTGCTGGATGAAATAGGCGTTTTCCGCCACCCGCGTCATGTCATGCACCAACAGCGTATCAGTGCGATCACACCACGCCCGCAGCTCGCGCAGGTTGGCCATCGAAATCGGCTGCCCACCCGCCATGTTCACGCAGGTTGCAATACAGATGTAAGGGATCTTCTCCGCCCCAACCTGCGCCACCAGCGCGTCCAGCTTGGCCAAGTCAACATTGCCTTTAAACGGGTGTGTCGAGGCCGGATCATGCGCCTCGTCGATGATCACATCGACAAAACTTGCGCCCGCAAGCTCTTGGTGCAGACGTGTGGTGGTGAAATACATGTTGCCCGGCACATAATCCCCATCAGAGATCAGGATTTGCGACAGAATGTTTTCCGCGCCACGGCCTTGGTGTGTCGGCACGGTGTATTTGTACGAGTAATAGCTCTCGATGGTGTCCCGCATGCGATAGAAGTTGGCGCTGCCCGCATAAGCTTCATCGCCAAGCATCATGCCCGCCCATTGACGATCCGACATCGCGCCACAGCCAGAGTCTGTCAGCAGGTCAATATAGACGTCTTCGGATTTGAGCAGGAACGTGTTGTAGCCGGCTTCGGCGATGGCCGCACGGCGCTCATCCTCGGTGGTCATCTTCAGCGGCTCGACCATTTTGATTTTATACGGTTCGGCCCAGGTTCTGGTGGATGTGGTCATTTTTTGACTCCTTGTTCAAACGACACATAAGTGAGTTTTCACGCGGAGCCTTTGAGAGGTACGCCACGGAAAACCCGTGGCATTTCATCCCTCCCACCAGACAAGATCGCCTGATCAAAGTGGCCGAGAATGAGGCTATCGCAGCTCTTGCAAAACACAAGCAGGATTGCGCATTCCGGTGCGACTGCGACGATTCTGCACACTTGGGGGCATCCATATCTCCCAAGGTTTGCTGTGATCACTTAGGATTCCCTTCTCCTATGGCGGTAATTTCTCAATAAATTCTCGCCACATCCCTGCACAACCGATACTGAAAGCAAATGAGTTCCAATATTGCCTTGTACCCTTGGTTTAAGTTCTTTCAATCGCTGATTTTTTGGCAGGCCACGTGGTTTCTCTATTTTGAAACGCACCTTTCCGCGGCTGAGGCCGTCATGCTTTATGTGGTCTACGATCTGGCAACTTTGCTTTTTGAAGTGCCATCCGGCTACATGTCTGACCGTCTCGGTCGGCGAAAGACACTTGTCGCATCGACAGCAACGTTCCTGGCCTCTGTCCTCCTGCTCATCGTCGGCTCAACCTTTGTTCACTTTGCCATTGCAAACGTTCTCTTGGGCGCGGGGATGGCCTTTGCCTCCGGCACAGACAGTGCTTTGCTGTTTGAAAGCCTAAAAGCAAACGGTCGTGAAAAACGTATCGCTGAGGAGGAGCTAAAGGCGTGGCGCTTTGGTTTTGTGGCTTTAGCGTTGGCGGCGCTGATAGGTGGTGCCCTGGCCGTACACAACGATGTCCTCCCTTATGTCGCAACGGCTTTGGCCGCTTGCTTCGCTCTCGTCATTGCTTTCCGTTTTAACGAACCATCACACAGCCTACAGGCCCCTCACCAAGACAGCCTACGCTCACTGGCCGCAAGTTTGCGGCACCCCACATTGATCTGGCTGCTCTGTTTGACGGTGCTGTTATACACCTTTGGGCACATCCCCTTTGTCTTTGGCCAACCGTTCATTCGCGAAGCCCTCGCGACCACAGGGCTTGCAGACCAGACACCTCTGGTCTCTGGCGCAGTGTCTTTTGTTATGATGATGATTTCTGTTGCCGTCTCATTGATTGCGCTTCCCATTCGCAAACGCCTTGGGCTTCCCGCCACGCTTCTTCTGGCCCTTGGCATGCAAGTTGCTCTGACCACGGCGTTGGCCACATCCAACGGGGTGTTTGTCATTGCGCTGCTGTTTTTGAGAATGGTGCCGGATTCCCTGTCGGAACCATTTATCAATGCGCGCATTCAGCCTCTGCTAACCGACGGCATTCGTGCCACATATTTTTCCCTGCAAAGCTTAGCAGGCCGGGTGCTCTTTGCCTTGACTCTGAGTGTGGCAGCAACCCAATCACCTGGCGACGCGGCACTGCCTTACTCCGTATTGCAGCCGATACTCGCCGCTTTCGCACTGCTTGGCATCGTACTTTGGCTGGGCCTTGCAGCAACTTCTCGCCGGGCCCGGGTTTGACGTATCCTCACTTTGCAGTGGAAGCGCTCATCCCGCAGCCTCGTTAACCTCGCCCCACCAAAAAACACACCTCCGCAAAACAGTTGCGATACCGACGTCATACCGACGTGATTTTTGCCGCAAACCGCCCCTCGGCCAAATCTTAACGATCAGAGCGGCAGCATGCTGGTGGATTTTATTTCTTCCATAGATAACAACGCGGTAACATTGTGTACCTTCACCTCTGAAATCAGAGCTTGATAAAAGGTGTCATAGGCGCGCGCGTTCTGCACCTGCACTTTCAGAATATAGTCTATGTCCCCCGCCAGCCGATGCGCTTCCAACACCTCAGGGCGCTCGCGCAGGGCTTTCAGGAACTTTTGCTGCCAGTCCGCCTCATGCTCGCTGGTGCGGATCAAAACAAAGAAACAGGCCTCAAAACCAAGCGCTTCTGCATCGAGCAGCACCGTCTGCTGCCGGATCACCCCGGCTTCCTTCAGCTTGCGAATGCGATTCCACACAGGTGTCTTGGAAGAGCCCACACGTTTGGCAATTTCATCCAAGGATTGCGCCGCATCGCGTTGCAACTCCCCGAGAATTTTCTTATCCATATCATCGATACGCAACGCCATCCCATTTCCCCTGCCCTTTGTGGAACATCGGCGTATTTCCCCAAACACACCAGAACACATGTTTCTATTTCCGCCAGCATCTGGCGGTTATGGGGAACAATTTCCTATATTGCTTCTGAAGTCAAACCCCGGGAGAGCCTTATGCCACGCGCATTCACACCCAAAGTCATCACCGCCAACGCCCTCATCGAAGGCGACGTGATTTATTTCACCAAAGACGACACTTGGACCCGTGATCTGGCTTGCGCCGAGTATCTCACGGATGAAGCCCACGCCCAGGTACGGTTGCTGGACGCAGCACAGCAGGTCGATCTGGTGGTTGGCGCTTATCTGGCGGACACCGCAGAGGGCGAAAATGGCCTGGAGCCCACGCATTTTCGCGAAGAATTCCGCCGCACTGGTCCGTCCAACTATTTCCACGGCAAACAAGCAGACAGCAAGCAACAGGATGGTCAGGCCGCCTGATCGGCCTCTCCTGCAGCAAACAAAAGGGTCCACCCATGTATCACTATAACGACTTTGACAAAGCCTTTCTGGCCGAGCGCAATCGTCAGTTCCGTGCACAGGTAGAACGCCGCGTCGCTGGCAACCTGACCGAAGACGAGTTTAAGCCCCTGCGCCTGATGAACGGCCTGTACTTGCAGCTGCACGCCTACATGCTGCGGGTGGCCATTCCCTATGGTTCCTTGAGTTCCGCGCAGATGGACACGCTCGCATTGTTGGCGGAGAAATGGGACAAAGGCTACGGCCATTTCACCACGCGTCAGAACATTCAGTACAACTGGCCCAAGCTGACTGATGTGCCGGATATGCTCGACGCCTTGGGCAAGGTTGGCATGCACGCTATCCAAACCTCCGGCAACACCATCCGCAACGTGACTGCGGACCACTTCGCTGGCGCAGCTGCCGACGAGATGGAAGACCCACGCCCGGTCGCGGAATTGATCCGCCAGTGGTCCACCGACCACCCGGAATTCCAGTTCATGGGCCGTAAATTCAAGATCGCCGTGAGCGCAGGTGCGCAAGACCGCGCTGTGCTGAAAGCGCACGATTTGGCTGTGCGTTTTGTGAAAAATGACGCCGGTGAGATCGGCTACCAAATCCTTGTTGGCGGGGGCCTTGGCCGCACGCCAATGGTGGGCAAGGTGCTCAATGGCTTCCTGCCGCGCGAAGATCTGCTGCCGTATATCGAGAGCACCGTTTCGGTCTGGAACCAGATCGGCCGTCGCGACAACAAATACAAAGCGCGCATCAAGATCACCGTGCATGAAACCGGCCTTGAGGAGTTCCGCGCAAAGGTAGAGGAGCGCTACGCAACCGTGCGCCCATCTTTCACCGGCGTGGATCAAGACCTGTTTGAGGACATCAAAGCCCACTTTGCACCTCCGGCTTTCCGCAATGCGCCCACTGTCGAGTTTGACAGCGCTTATAACGCCAACCCCCTGTTTCGCAGCTGGGTTGATACCAACCTGACAACGCACCGTGCGCCGGGGTATTCGGTTGTTACGGTTTCCCTGAAAAAGCAGGGCGACACCCCAGGCGATGCCACCGCCGACCAAATGCGCGCATTGGCACAGATAGCCCGTGACTACGGCCATGACGAGCTGCGTATCAGCCATGAGCAAAACGTGATCCTGCCACATGTGCACAAATCCGATTTGCCAGCGGTTTATGCGGCCCTGCGTGAGGCAGAACTGCACACTGCCAACATCGGCCTGATCAGCGACATCATCGCCTGCCCCGGCATGGATTACTGTGCCTTGGCCACGGCCCGCTCTATCCCTGTGGCGCAGCAGATCGCGACCCGTTTTGACGAGCTGAAGCTGGAGCATGACATCGGCCACCTGCAGATCAAAATCTCAGGCTGCATCAACGCCTGTGGGCACCACCATGTGGGTCACATCGGCATTCTCGGCCTCGATCGCGCAGGTGTGGAGAACTACCAGATCACCTTAGGTGGCGATGCCACTTGGAATGCTGAAATTGGCCAACGTGCGGGGCCGGGTTTTGCCTATGATGAGATCGTTCCAGCAATTGAACGTCTTGTGAATGGCTATTTGGAGCTGCGTGAGGGACCAGAAGAAACCTTCCTCGAGGCTTATCGCCGTCTTGGCCTCGCGCCCTTTAAGGCTCACCTCTACCCAGAGACACAGGCTAATGCAGCATAATGGCTTAACCCCCCTGACCTCCCCTCTGACGTCGGCGATTGCGCCCACGTCAGAGCGCAAGGATCCGTTGCAGGCCAAGGTAGACGCGCTGAATGCACGCTATCGGCATCACTCTGCGACCTCGGTCATGGAGGCAGCGCTGAAAGACCCGCAGGCTGGCAAACTTGCCTTGGTGTCTTCGTTTGGTGCGGAGTCTGTTGTGCTTCTACACATGGCTGCGGTTGTGGATCGCAACATTCCGGTGATCTTTGTCGACACCGAATTGCTGTTCACGGAGACGCTTGCGTATCAACAAGAGGTGGCCGAGCGCCTGCATCTGGACAATGTCCAGGTCATCCGTGCAAGTGACGCCACCTTGGCGGCGGAAGATCCTGATGGCACGCTGCATCAGTTTGACACAGATGCCTGCTGTTCTCTGCGCAAGACACGGCCTTTGCAAAAGGCTCTACGCGGCTATGACGGCTGGATTACGGGGAGAAAACGCTTCCAATCAGGCACGCGCGCCGCGCTGGACTTCTTTGAGGTCGAGGACTTCACTGGCCGTATCAAAGTGAACCTGCTGGCCCATTGGGCGCCGGAAGACGTGCGGGCATACATGGAAGAAAACCGCCTGCCCCGCCACCCGCTTGTGGCACAAGGCTACCCGTCGATTGGCTGTGCGCCTTGCACATCCAAGGTTGCGGAAGGCGAAGACCCGCGCTCCGGTCGGTGGCGTGGTCAAGACAAAGACGAATGTGGCATCCATTTTGTGAACGGCAAGATGGTGCGAGCAGGAGAGAAAGCATGACTGTGATTGTAACAGACAGCGGCTTCAACGCCGACAACTGGACACTTGGATTTGTACCATTGGACGAAGCGGCCAACGACGTTGCCGCACTCGATGTGCCATCTGCTGCCGATCCTGCAGAGGTTATTACGCAGCTGGCAGGCGTTGAGATGGTGCGCGTTGATTTCCCCAGCTTTGCAGATGGCCGCGGTTTTACCATCGCACGCCAATTGCGACTGGCTGGCTACAAAGGTCGCCTGCGCGCCAAAGGCCATGTGATTTCCGATCAATATGCCATGGCCCGCCGCTGCGGTTTTGACGAAGTGGAGATCTCGAATGAACTCGCCACACGCCAGCCAGAAGGCGAATGGAAATTCCGCGCCGACTGGCAAGCCAACAATTACCAAGCGCGCATGCGGGGCTAACATATAGTAAAAAAGCGATGCGAGCTTGCGTTATGTCAAAGCCGCATCGCTGCTATCCCTTCAAAACTTCACCAGAGATGTTACATGAGGAGCGGGGCATTCCCGCCCAGTATTTGATATGACCGAGCAAAAACCTGTGACCGAATCCACCGCCAAAAAAGTGCCTGCCCTGCCTGACGCGCAAACCGTCACCGAAGTGAAGCACTACACCGACCGTTTGTTTTCCTTCAAATGCACCCGTCCCGCCTCGCTGCGGTTCCGCTCCGGTGAGTTTGTGATGATTGGCCTGATGGGCGACGTGAACCCCAAGACCGGTAAGCAAAAGCCGCTCCTGCGGGCCTATTCCATTGCCTCGCCAAGCTGGGACGAAGAGATGGAGTTTTACTCCATCAAGGTTCAAGACGGTCCACTGACCTCCAAGTTGCAGCACATCCAGCCGGGTGACGAGGTTATCCTGCGTCCCAAGCCTGTTGGAACGCTGGTGCATGACGCACTGATCCCAGGCAAGCGCATCTGGTTCTTTGCCACTGGCACAGGCTTTGCGCCATTTGCCTCGCTGCTGCGCGAGCCACAAACCTATCAAGACTACGATGAAGTCATTATCACCCACACCTGCCGTGAAGCGGGCGAGCTGACATATGGCCGCGACCTGATCGAAGCTCTGAAAGACGACGAACTTCTCAACGAAGTGATCGGGGAAGGTTTCTGGAAGAAAATCAAATATTACCCGACCACCACCCGTGAAGAGAGCGCCAAAATGGGGCGCATCACGGATCTGATCCGATCTGGCGAAGCTTATGCTGATCTGGATGTTGAGCCACTCAACCCGGAAAGCGATCGCGCGATGATCTGTGGCAACATGGCGTTCAACTTGGAGCTCAAGGACATGCTCGAGGAAGCTGGCCTCGAAGAAGGCGCCAACTCAAAGCCTGCACAATATGTGGTTGAGAAAGCTTTCTTGGACTAAGGTCCGAATTTCATTCCCAATAGAAAACGCCCCGACATTGGTCGGGGCGTTTTGCGTTTTAGCTATTGAAGCAGCTTACATTCCAAGCGCTTGCTTTGCAGCGTCCAAAGCCTGCGTCAGCATTTCCGGATTGTTGGTTGCGCTCTCAATGGCGGTTTTCAGCGTGGTCTTCTCAATCATGCCCAGTGAAGAGCCGTCGATCACCTCAGACACTTTGGCCAGATCAAAGCCATCGGCAGTAAACACGCTGGCCAAGTCTGCCATGCTGGATGTTGCCGCATCAGCAGCCTGCTCAGTTGTTTCTGTTACGGCTTCTGTCGCTGTGTCAGTGGCTGCGTCCGTGGCCGCGCTGGCAGTGTCCGTCACCGCGGTCACAGCCTCTTCAGCGGCTTCAGTGGCTGCGGCAGCGGTTTCGGCAGCCGCGTCGGTCGCAGATTCCACAGCCTCGGTTACAGCAGCCTCAGCTTCGTCGGCAACAGCCTCAACCTGGTCAGAAGCAGCTTCAACCGCTTCTTCAGCCGCATCCTGAACAGCTTCTGCCGCCGCTGCTGCACTATCGGTTGCCTCTTCCACGGCTTCTTCAACGGCCTGCTGCGCCTCTTCAACAGCCTCAACAACTGGTGAAGTCTCAACAACCGGCGCTTCAGTCACGGCGTCTTTGCCGCCCTGTCCAAATACAAAATAGGCCACCACCGCAATGGCACCTGCAATCACTACAAAAATCAGATTCTTCATGGAATTCTCCAACACAAACGCTCCCACCCGACCTGTTCGGGCCCTTCGCTGATACTCTTTCCTACGTCCGCAGGCCGCTCTCAAGGGGGAAACCTGCCAGATTCACATCATGAGCATGGATTCGGCGGTTGTATCACATGCAAAGGCCGAATAAATTGGCCGCCTAAAGGCATTCACCATTGAAGGAAGAAAACCATAGCCCGCAGACCTCATAACGCACCGCCTCAGCGTGACACCGGACCCCGCGTCAACGGACGCATCCGCTCTACCGAAATCCGCTTGATTGGCGCAGACGGCGAAAACGTCGGTGTCGTGACCCCTGCGCGGGCCATGGTAATGGCTGACGAGGCTGGTTTGGATCTTGTTGAGATTTCTCCAAATGCAAACCCACCTGTGTGTAAGATCATGGATTTCGGCAAGTTCAAATACGAACAGCAGAAACGTGAATCCGAAGCGCGCAAAAAGCAAAAGACCATCGAGATCAAAGAGGTCAAGTTCCGCCCCAACACGGATACGCATGACTACGAAGTCAAAATGCGCAACGTGTACAAGTTCCTGGAGAATGGCGACAAAGTCAAAGTGACCTTGCGCTTCCGTGGACGCGAAATGGCGCACCAAAACTTGGGTCGCGAGTTGCTGGAACGCGTGGCAGTGGACACCAAAGAGATGGGCAAAGTTGAAAACATGCCCAAAATGGAAGGCCGCCAGATGATCATGCTGATCGGCCCACTGCCCAAGTAACGTTTGGCAGACCAATTTTTTAAGAGACCCCGCCATTGCGCGGGGTTTTTTCTTGGAAACTTACTGCATGCAACAAAAAAGCCCCAACCATAAGATCGGGGCCTTTCTATTTATATCACGACCACTTAGCCAGCGGCGGTCACTGCGCGGCGGGTCAAGACCCCTACCAAGTGGGCGCGGTAGGCCGCTGTGCCATGCAGATCAGAGATCATGCCATCAGAACCCGGCGCCATATCGGCAATCGCCTCAGCAGAGAAGTTGCCAGACAGGGCTGTCTCTGCCTCAGTCCAACGGAATACACCCTCCTCAGATGCACCGGTTACCGCCACACGAACGCCGTCCGCAAATTTGGCGACAAACACACCAACCAAGGCAAACCGGGAGGCTGGCTGTTCAAACTTCTGATAGTTTGACGCCTCCGGCACGGGGAAGCGAACCTCTGTGAGGATCTCCCCTTCGTCCAAAGCGGTTGTGAACATGCCTTGGAAATAGTCATCCGCCGCAATCTCACGTGCATTGGTGACGAGGGTGGCACCTGATGCCAAGGCACCAGCAGGATAACACGCGGACGGATCATTGTTGGCCAATGAACCGCCAATCGTCCCACGTGCCCTTACCGCGGGATCACCAATGCCGGCGGCCAGTCCAGCTAGGCCAGGATAAGCACCCGCCCCTGCGGCCACATCCGCATGGGTGGTGGCCCCGCCGATACATAGCGCGCCGTCGTCGCCGGTACAGATACCCTGCATCTCAGCAATGCCGTTGAGGCTCACCAGCTTAGACGGGCTGGCCAGGCGCTGTTTCATTGTCGGCAGTAGCGTTTGCCCACCCGCCAGCGCTTGCGCATCCTCGGTGCCCAGCGCGGACACTGCATCCGCGATCGTGGAGGGTTTTTCGAAGTCGAAATTATACATGGTATTTCCTCCGCTTATCCGTTCATCGCTTGCCAGACGCGCGACGGCGACACTGGCATATCGATATGGTGAATGTCATGCCCACCGGAGCGCAACGCGTCAACAACTGCGTTGATCACCGCGGGTGGCGACCCAATGGCTCCAGCTTCGCCACAGCCTTTCACACCCAATGGGTTGTGTGTGCACGGGGTCTGACTCGAGTGGTCCACGCCATAAAAAGGCACATCGCTGGCACGTGGCATTGCGTAGTCCATGTAAGACGCGCTCAGCAATTGGCCATTCTCGTCATACGCCGCGTTTTCAAGCAACGCCTGGCCAATGCCTTGACCAATTCCGCCATGCACCTGACCGTCGACAATCATTGGATTGATAATGTTGCCAAAGTCGTCAGCTGCATTGAACGCCTCAATGGTGACCTTGCCAGTCTCCGGATCAACTTCGACCTCACAGGCATAGGCCCCAGAGGGGTAGGTGAAGTTGGCGGGATCATAAAACGCGGTCTCCTCCAAACCAGGCTCAATGTCTTCCAGCGGATAATTGTGTGGGACATAGGCTGCGAGGGTCACATCCCCCCAGGCAACCGATTTGTCGGTGCCCGCCACAGAAAACGCGCCATCTTTGAGTTCGATGTCAGCGTCAGCCGCTTCCATCAGATGTGCAGCAATCTTTTTGGCCTTGGCGATGATTTTTTCTGTCGCGCGCACCATCGCAGAGCCACCCACAGCAATCGAACGGGACCCATACGTGCCCATGCCCATTGGCGTATTGGCCGTGTCCCCATGCACAATTTCGACCATACTTTCGTCAATGCCGATCATCTCAGCAATCACTTGAGGGAAAGACGTCTCATGGCCCTGGCCGTGGCTGTGCGAACCGGTCATCACAACCAGACCACCAGTCGCGTTCACCCGCACAGTTGCGCTTTCATAGAGACCAGCACGTGCGCCCAGCTGCCCAACAAGATTGGACGGTGCGATACCACATGCTTCAATGTAGCAGTTCACACCAAAGCCACGCAGTTTACCGCGGGCTTCACTGGCCTTACGGCGCGCCTCAAAGCCGGAAATATCCGCCATGTTTTCCAGCGCATCCATGGTGCCGTGGTAGTCACCGGTGTCATATTCCACTGCCACAGGTGTGGCATATGGGAACTCGGTGATGAAGTTTTGACGGCGCAATGCAATTGGGTCCACACCCAACTCCCGTGCCGCTTTATCCACGACGCGTTCCAGCTGAAAAGTTGCTTCCGGACGGCCCGCACCGCGGTACGCATCCACCGGCACGGTGTTAGTGAATACCGCTTTTACGTTCACATAGATCAATGGCGTTTTGTAGTTCCCCGCCATGAGTGTGCCGTGCAGCCAGGTTGGCACCGACGGCGCAAATGTCGACAGATACGCGCCCATGTTTGCGTGGGTGTCAGTGCGCACCGCCGTGAAGTTGTTCTCGGCATCCAGCGCCAGCTCAATTTTTGTCACATGGTCACGGCCGTGTGCATCCGAAATGAACGCCTCAGAGCGTGTAGAGGTCCATTTTACCGCGCGGTTCAAAGATTTGGCCGCAAAAGTACAGAATGCTTCTTCGGCATAGTGGAAGATTTTTGTACCAAAGCCGCCGCCAACATCTGGTGCGACAACACGCAGCTTATGTTCTGGAATGCCCAGAACAAACGCGCCCATCAACAGGCGGATCACATGCGGGTTTTGACTGGTTGTGTAGAGTGTGCTGTCACCGGTTGCGCGATTAAAATCGCCAATCGCAACACGCGGCTCCATTGGATTTGCCACCAAACGGTTGTTGCGCAGCTCTAAAGTTGTGACGTGCGCCGCCGCTTCAAACGCGGCATCCACAGCTGGTTTGTTTTCCTCCACAAACCCCCAATCGTAGCATAGGTTGCTGGTCAGATCGTCGTGGACCTTGGTGGCCCCGTCGGCCAGTGCGGCTTTCATGTCGACAACTGCCGGCAGCTCTTCGAGATCAACCTCAATAGCCTCAGCCGCATCTCGGGCCTGCTCCACCGACTCCGCCACGACCGCCGCAATCTGATCTCCCACGTAGCGCACTTTGCCTTGCGCAAGCACCGGATGAGCGGGTTCTTGCATCGGCTCGCCATGGCGATCTGTGATTTGCCACCCACAAGGGATACCACCCACGCCCTCAAAATCAGCGCCAGTGAATATCTTAATCACGCCGGGCATAGCTGAAGCGGCGTCCAGATCGATGCCATTGATTTTCGCATGGGCAATGTCAGAGCGCAGAAAATGTACATACGCTTGACCGTTTACTTGAATATCATCGGTATAATTGCCGGTTCCACTTAGAAACCGGACATCTTCGCGCCGCTTGGGGCTGGCGCCAATGCCATTGTCCTTAGGCATGTTAATCCTCCCTAAAATCAGAGCGGGTCAAAGCCTCACGCATCTGATTTGAAATCAAAATCGCACATCCCCACGCCTCCTCAAACGCAGGTCTGCCGATTACTCAGCTGCGATGCTGCTCACATCTTGACCACTGGCCGCCAAGATCGCTTTCACGATATTGTGGTAGCCGGTACAGCGGCAAATATTGCCCTCAAGATGATGACGCACCTCCGCTTCTGTAGGTTGCGGATTGTTTTTCAAGAGATCCGCCGCGGACATGATCATGCCTGGTGTACAGAAACCACATTGCAGGCCGTGGTGATCTTGGAAGGCCTGCTGCAGCGCATTCAATGTACCATCCGGCGCGGCTTGGCCTTCAATGGTATCAACCGATGCGCCTTCCGCCTCTAGTGCCAGCATGGTGCAGGCTTTGATTGCAACCCCATCAACATGAACCACACAGGCGCCACATTGACTGGTGTCACATCCGACATGTGTGCCGGTCAGGCCAAGGGTTTCTCGAAGAAATTGACTGAGCAAAGTGCGTCCTTCGGCAGCGCCGGACATTTCTTTGCCATTCACGGTCATGGTGACCTGTGACATTGGCTCCTCCCAATTTAGCTATTGTCATTGAGCAAGAGTAAAGCAGCCGCCATGCAACTTGAGAAGCCGCTTTTTTTGACAATTCAAATGGGGGTCGTAGACATTGGTCGTAGCTGCACGTGCAGCACAGCAGCCAATTGGTTTACAATCCCTTTTCCCGTGGCATCGGGCGTGTTGGGATTTCTTTGAGCAACCCGCCAACCCCCATTGCGGCGATGTCAGCGTGCGTGACCTCACTCCCACAGATCACTCGCTCCAGCACCCAATCCGCACCATTCAGCGCCGGAGATCGTGCACAGCCGGGCAATCCAATCACTGGTTTTCCACCTATTTCCCCTAAAAACAGAAGGTTGCCCGGATCAACTGGCATGCCAAACCGCTCAACCTGCCCACCTGCATCACGCAGAGCTTGAGGGGCAACATCCATTACATCTGAGGTTGCCGACGCCGTAAGCACAAAGATCATGTCCCCCGGCGCGGACCTGATCGCTTGTGCCAAAGGGTCCGGCTTATGGGGGACCAAAACCCTTTCCGTCAGCACCATTCCCATCCGTTCAACGCGCCCGGCCATTGCGCGCTGACCTTTGTCTGATGGGATATCCCCAATTGTGGTTTCAATCAGCGTTGCAGTTTCAAAAACTGGCCGCCGCAAAGACACGGCTCCACGCGCGACTTTTGTCGCCTCAGCCAGTGCAGAAGATGGCACGGCATAGGCAATAATCTTGATGGTTGCGACCATGCCATGCGCGTCGACGCGATGATAATCAGGCACGGTTGCAACCGTTATCATCGGATCAATTGAGTTAACTTGCTGCACAATCGCAGCGTTGATACGGATCATTCCACAACTCTCGGCGTAGAGGTTCACCCGCCCTGCGCCCGCACTTGTGGCTCGGACGCCCTCAATGCCAATTAGCATGGACTCTGCCAATTTAGTGGCCGCCACATCTTCGGCCACATCGTCTTGGTCCAATTGGGCCACAACAACGGTTTCAAACCCTGCGTCGACTAGGGCCTGTAGGTGCGTTTCTTGCAGGACTGTTCCTTTGGGGATCCTCTTTCCGGCAACCAAGGAGTGCGCCAGAACGGTGCCCAAAGCCGTTTCAACAGGCACTGCGCCAAACTTCATGCGCCTTTCCTCAGGACCGTCAACACTTCGCCCAAAATGGACACAGCAATTTCGGACGGGCTTGCCGCCCCGATATCCAATCCAACTGGGCCGTATATGCGAGCAATGGCCCCATCCGAATACCCAGCGTCCTGAAGACGCTCAACCCGCTTGGCGTGGGTTCTCTTACTGCCAAGGGCACCTATGTAAAATATGTCTGATTTCAACGCGATATGTAGCGCGGGATCGTCGAGTTTGGGATCGTGGGTCAACAATACCAGCGCCGTTCGCGCATCAACGCCAATGTGTTGCAGCGCCTCGTCTGGCCACTCATCCACAACAGTCTCCCCGGGAAACCGAGCCTCAGAGCCAAACGCGGCCCGTGGGTCAACAATTACGGGATCAAAACCGGCGACACGGGCCATAGGCACCAACGCTTGCGCGATATGCACGGCCCCCACAACAATCAGTCGTAATGGAGGATTGTGAATGGCAACAAAGCGACCGTCATCTTCAATCCCTGATCGATCCATGCGAAAGCGATCTTCAAAGCCCGTTTTGGTCAAATCGCCACCGCCAGTTTTGGCGTCCGCAACGTAGGCCACCGCTATGCGCGCCGCGCGGGCCTCAACCAATTGTGACAGCACACCTTCGGTGAGAACGGTTCCTACAGGTTCGACCAGAACCTTGATTGTGCCACCGCATGCCAAGCCAACAGCAAAGGCATCTCCATCGCTGACGCCAAATTCCAACAAGGTGCCCTTGCCGCTTTCAATCGCGTCGAGGGCCGCGACCATCACCGCACCCTCGACACAACCGCCAGATACCGAGCCTTCAATCTGGCCATCGCCGGACACTACCATTTGCGCGCCGACCCGACGGGGAGCCGATCCCCAGGTCTCAACCACAGTTGCCAAAGCCGCCCCGCGTCCGGCACGATGCCATTCCAGCGCCAATTCTGGCGCGCCTTTAAGTACTTGGCTCATTCTGCACTCCCTCAGAGCAAAAAAACATGGGCATCGCCGCGAGAAACAGCAAGACCTGCTTTTTCTATACGCTTCACAAGCACATCCGCATTACCGAAGCCCCTCAAGTAGCCGCGCCTTCTCTCCCATATCGTCAGGACGAGACAGGGCCTCAGCCAACGCTTCAATGGAGGCAATTGAGTGACCCGCCCGGAAACTGTCAACATGCGGCAACATTGCGCGAATGCCTTGCGCTTTGGCCGCAAACCCTTCCCAACGGAGCAGCGGATTGAGCCAGATCAGACGTCTCGATGACAGGTGCAACCGCTGCATTTCTTTGGTCAACGCCTCCGGCGCACCACGATCCAACCCATCAGTGATCAACAGAACAACCGCGCCCTGTCCCATCACACGACGCGACCAATCTCGGTTAAAACTGTGCAAGCATTCCCCAATTCGAGTGCCGCCCTCCCAATCCTGCGCTTCCGCCCCAGCTGCCGCCAGCGCCACATCCACATCCCGGGTGGCCAAATGCCGCGTGATGTTGGTCAGTTGTGTACCAAAAGTGAAGCCATGCACGCGTGCCCATCCGGCGCCTTTTTTATTGGCAACGGCATGCAAGAAATGCAGCACCATGCGGCTGTATTGGCTCATAGACCCGGAAATATCGCATATCACCACAAGGTTTGGCCATCGGATGCGCTGGCTCTTATGTGCCAAGCTGGACAGGTCCCCGCCTTGACGCATGGACTGACGCATGGTGGCGCGCCAATCAATCTTGCGCCCAAGTGGATCCGATTTGGTGCGCCGAGACGCAATGGGTTTGACAGGCAGTGTGAGGCGCGACAGCATGCGCTTCGCTTGCGCAATTTCTTCCGTGCTCATTTGTTCAAAATCCAGCGAGCGCAGCTTCTCCTCTGGTGACATGGTCAAAGAGGCATCAATTTCGATTTCGGTTCCGGCTTCCTCTTGCGCCACATCTTCGGGGATGTCTTGATTGGCGCCATCAAGAAGCGCCTCTGCCGCCCGTTTTTCACCGGCTTGTCCCGCGCGTTCCTCTTGCACGCCGCGCACGGCTGGCAGCATCATCGCCATCATGTGCTCTAGGTAACGAGGATCACGCCAATAAAGTCGGAACACCTGAGCAAACACAGTGCGGTGCTCGGGACGAGACACAAAACAGGCGTGCAGGGCCCAATAGAAGTCTTGCTTGCTGGTGAACCCTGCAGCTTCAACAGCGCAAATGGCATCAATCACGCGCCCGGGACCAATGGGCAATCCCGCCTTGCGGAGGGCCCGCGCAAACCAAGTGATGTTGTGCGTTAGTTTTGGATCCTCCGGGATCTCAAGCGGAAGGTATTCAGCCATGGCACACAATAAGGTGCCAGCTGCCTATGGTCGCCCAGCCAATTCGCCCCCCTAGATACATCAGGCAGGTTCCAGAGACACGCGGGACTCATCCAACAGCTTTTTGGCTTCTGAGCCTTGCAATTTGGCAATGTCGTCCTGGTACTTAAGAACGGCACCAAGCGTGTCGGCAATCACCTCGGGGCTTAGGGTCAAAACATCCAAGGCCAAGAGGCACTTGGCCCAGTCAATGGTTTCCGCAACACCCGGTTTTTTAAAGAGATCTTCGGTGCGGAGCCTTTGAATAAAAGCCACGACTTCCCGGCTCAGGCTTTCAGCCGCTTCAGGTGCCCGAGCGCGCAGAATTGCCATTTCGCGATCAAAATCAGGGTAGTCGACCCAGTGATAGAGACACCGACGCTTAAGAGCGTCGTGCACTTCGCGTGTCCGGTTCGACGTGACAATCACAATCGGAGGTTCAGGCGCCTTGATGGTGCCGATTTCCGGGATGGTCATTTGAAAATCGCTGAGCGCCTCCAACAAAAAAGCCTCAAATGGCTCGTCGGTGCGGTCAAGCTCATCTATCAGCAAGACCGGGGCACCTGCAGGGTCTGGGCGCATTGCCTTTAGCAGAGGTCTCTCAACCAGATAATCCGGGCCAAACAGCTCTTCCTGCAACGCGCTGCGATCCGCGCCACCGCTAGCTTCTGCCGTGCGGATGGCCACCATTTGCGCCGCAAAATTCCATTCGTACACCGCACTGGAAGCATCAAGGCCTTCGTAACACTGCAGCCGGATCAGACTGCGGCCCAACGCGGCCGAAAGCGCCTTGGCAATTTCAGTTTTGCCAACCCCAGCTTCGCCCTCCAAAAAAATCGGCCGACCAAGGCGCAAAGCCAAAAAAACAACTGTCGCCAGTGGCCGCCCACATACGTAGCCTTCTTCAGCCAGAAGGCTTTGAATGTGATCGATACTTTGAATGTCCTGCATTGGCGGGCCTTTGACTAAAGTCTGCTCAGGCCACGCTGCATGGGGGCATGCAGGACGTCAAGCGTTTGCCACCGCGACAAAAGTTGTAGAGAAAGCGCGAAACCTTCCCAATTTTTGCCGTAAATGGCTTATATGGTCTCCGCAAAGGCCACGAAACAAGGCCAAATCATCAGGCCGTAAAGGCCAGGGGCGTAAGGAAAAACATCGACATGCAGGACACTGCCAACGGCTTTGACACGCCGATGCTTGGATTGTCACGGGATGAATGGCTATCCCAATTGGAAAATGTTGCTGAGGCACATGGTCACTATCAACCGTTGGGAAAGCGCCACTGGGCGACCTTGGTAGAGGACAAACCTGTCCTTTTGGTCACCTTTGAAACCATTGATAGCATTCAGAAACGCGGCGACACGGGCCATCCTTTGGGCTGGGAGTTGGTGCGCGAATTGGGCTGGTCTCACCTTTGTGTGTTGAGCGACGGAGACACATGGTTTCGCGACCCGGAAGTCATCGCCTATTTTGATCGCCTGTCCGACGACGGCTTCTTTGATGAGTTTGACGAAGTCGTATTTTATGGCGCCGGATCATGTGGCTATGCCGCTGCGGGCTTTTCGATTGTTGCAACGGATGCGCAAGTTGTTGCGGTTCGACCTCAGGCGACCCTTGCCCCACGATTGGCAGGCTGGGACAAGCGTTTTCCTCACGCTCGCAAAATTGCCTTTGACGGGCAATATGGCTTTGCACCGGATATGGCAGCCACAGCAGACCGCTGCTTTGTAATCTATGATCCACACCAAACTCTGGACGCGGTACACGCCGCACTTTTTTCGCGCGAGAACACGGTGTTGTTGCCAACGCCGCATTTGGGGGCCTCCCCGGAAGAAGATTTGCTGGAAATGCAGATTCTGTATCGGGTTCTGGTGAAAGCCGGCGCAGGAACGTTGAGCCGCGCGGCCTTTTACAAACTCTACCGGGCGCGGCGGGCGCATATTCCATATTTGGACCGTTTGTTGCGCGAGGTGTCGCAGAAGAATCGCCCGTTTGTCACAGCTCTGCTCTGTGCCAACGTCGCAAGTCGTCTCAAAGAGCCGCGGTTCTTACGGCATTTGAACGCCTTGGTGCAGAAGGCGGATCAAGGACGGTTGGCCAGCTAATTTAGGCGCAAAATCGCCAAGAATTGCGTGCAAAGACTAGCCACTGGTCCCGGCATTGTGTAAGCCGCGCCTATGACCCAAAACCTGACCATTGCCCGCCCCGATGACTGGCATTTGCATCTGCGCGATGGCGCGATGCTCCAAGCCGTCTTGCCTGAAACCGCGCGCCACTTTGCACGTGCGATCATCATGCCCAACCTGGTACCGCCAGTTGTGACTGGGGCACAGGCCGTGGCCTACAAAGACCGCATTATGGCTGCACTACCAGAGGGTATGCGCTTTGAGCCACTGATGACGCTCTACCTCACCGAAGAGAGCGACCCTGAAGACATCGCGAAAGCGCACGCCACGGGGTTGATCAAAGCGGTCAAACTTTACCCTGCAGGCGCAACTACCAATTCCGCTAGCGGCGTGTCGGATTTCAAAAACGTGCGCGCCTGCTTGGACAAGATGGCCGAGATCGGCCTGCCGCTCTGTGTACATGGCGAGGTCACCGACCACGACATCGATATTTTTGACCGCGAAGCGATTTTTATCGACCGCGTGTTAGATCCAATCCGCAAGGCCACGCCGGGACTGCGCGTGATTATGGAACATATCACAACCCGTGACGGTGTTGCGTATGTGCAGGACAATGCGACCGATCTGGGCGCAACAATCACCACGCACCACCTGATCATCAACCGCAACCACCTCCTCGTGGGCGGTATCAAACCGCACTACTACTGCCTGCCTGTGGCCAAGCGCGAAGAGCACCGTTTGGCGCTACGTGCGGCGGCAACGTCTGGGGATGCGCGGTTCTTCTTGGGCACAGACAGCGCGCCGCATCTGGATGGCGACAAAGAAAGCGCCTGTGGCTGCGCTGGCTGTTTCACCGCCACCAACACCATGGCGCTTTTGGCACATGTCTTTGAAGAAGATGGTGCGCTGGATAATCTGGAAGGCTTTGCAAGCCGCAATGGCCCAAACTTCTACGGCTTGCCGGTGAACGAAGAAAACATCACGCTTGTGAAGAACGAACAAGCCACTGTCTTCCCAGACAAAATCGAGAGCGCCAATGGGCCGGTCACCGTTTTTGATCCGGGCTATGACGTGTTCTGGACCGTTGCTGACTAAGAATTTCCGCTGCCAAAGGATACCAAAATGATCCCGACTGCCTTTCCGCCAAAAGAAGAAATCGCCCGCCTGACAGCCCGTATGCTGCTGGAAATTGGCGCGGTGAACTTCAACACCGATGAGCCGTACACACTGGCCTCCGGCCTGCCGAGCCCAAGCTACATTGATTGCCGCAAGCTGATCTCCTTCCCCCGCATTCGTGCGACCTTGATGGATTTCATGACCGTCACCGTGATGCGCGAGGCCGGGTTTGAGGCGTTTGACAACATCGCTGGTGGTGAAACCGCAGGTATTCCTTTTGCCGCGTTGGTGGCCGAGCGCATGGCGCTGCCAATGACCTATGTGCGTAAGAAGCCAAAGGGTTACGGCAAAAACGCTCGTATTGAAGGCGCGATGAGCGAAGGTGAACGGGTGTTGTTGGTGGAAGACCTAACCACCGATGGGGGCTCCAAATTGTCCTTTGTCGATGCGATCCGCGAGACCGGCGCGACCTGTGGCAATACTGCGGTGATTTTCTACTACGACATCTTCCCGGAAACCGAGAAGACCTTGGGCGACCATGGCGTTGCCCTGCACTACCTCTGCACCTGGTGGGATGTGCTGGCAGAAGCCAAAGCGCAGGGTGTGTTCTCTGAAGAGACACTGTCGGAAGTTGAGACTTTCCTCAAAGATCCGCGCACCTGGCAGGAAGCCCGCAAGGGGTCCTAAGCCTTTCGGCGGAAAACCGAGCACATTTGAGGTAAAAACACCCTCAACCGCACAAGATGTTGACGCATCGACGCCCGTCCTGACAATATCAGGGCGGGCGGAGTTATCCACAGGCGATCCACAAAAACATACAAGTTGCCCTGTTTAAGACGGCTGGTTTAGAACCGGTTGCGCGGGGCATTTGGGGGCAGACATGAACGAAATTGCAAACATCAATACGGGTGATACTGAAGCCGCAAGCATCGATGCCTTGCCGCATTCCATTGAGGCAGAACAGCAGCTTCTGGGCGCCATTCTGACCAACAATGACATTTTTGATCGCGTCGCCTCGGTTATCAATTCCACCCACTTTTACGAACCCGTGCATTCTCGCATTTATGAGATTGCCGCCGCGCGTATTGCCAAGAACAACCTTGCCTCTCCAGTGACGCTCAAAGCCTTTATGGAAGATGACCCTGGCCTGATCGAATTGGGTGGCCCTGCTTACCTTGTGCGCCTGGCGGGATCTGCAATTTCTTCTTTTGCCGCAGCCGATTACGCGCAGATGATCTACGATATGGCGATGCGCCGTGAGCTGATTGATCTGGGCAATAACATCGCGTCCAAAGCTAAAAAAGCTGACATCAAGCTGGAGCCGAAAGAGCAGATTGTTGAGGCCGAACAGGCGCTCTACAAACTCTCGGAACAGGGCACATCTGAGCGCGGATATGTCAGCTTTTTGAAGGCGGTAACTCAAGCGGTGAACACCGCAAACGCTGCCTACCAGCGAGATGGTGGTCTTGCCGGTATTTCGACAGGTTTGATCGACCTCGATAAGAAGCTTGGCGGGCTGCACCCATCTGACTTGCTGATCCTCGCCGGGCGGCCTTCGATGGGGAAAACCTCGCTGGCCACCAACGTCGCATTTAACGTGGCAAAGGCTTATAAAAAAGGCGTTAAGCCGGATGGCAGCGAAGGCGCTGTTGAAGGCGGTGTGGTTGCGTTTTGTAGCCTCGAGATGTCAGCCGAACAATTGGCGGCGCGTATCTTGTCTGAGGCGGCAGAAATTCCTTCGGAACAGATCCGTAAGGGCGACATGACCGAAGAGGAGTTTCGGCGATTTGTTCAAGCCGCTAAAGACCTTGAGGCCTGTCCGCTTTTCATCGACGACACCCCGGCCCTGCCGATTGCACAGTTGGCGGCGCGGGCACGGCGCTTGAAGCGGACCCATGGTCTGGACCTGTTGATCATCGACTATTTGCAGCTGTGTCGCGGCACGGCCGAGAACCGGGTGCAGGAAATTGGTGAGATTTCCATGGGTATGAAAGCCATCGCCAAGGAGCTCAACATTCCAGTGATTGGTCTCTCCCAGCTCTCCCGTACGGTGGAAAGTCGCGACGATAAACGCCCACAACTCAGTGACTTGCGGGAATCCGGATCGATTGAGCAGGATGCGGATGTGGTGATGTTTGTGTTCCGCGAAGAATACTATGTGGAACGGGAAAAGCCCTCTGACGAGCGGCTGGACGAAATGGCCGCGTGGCAGGAACGCATGGAGCGCCTGCATGGGCGCGCCGAGGTGATTTTGGGCAAGCAACGTCACGGTCCAATTGGCACAGTTGAATTGTCGTTTGAAGGGCAGTTCACCCGCTTTGGCAACCTTGTGCAACCCTGGCAGCACGGCGGTGACGACGAGTACTAGGGTTGATCGAATCGCTGCATTAACCCCGATTTTGGCGGCGATTTGAACGTCGGTAAGTTGTCTGTATCACGGCTGTTTTGCGGAGGTGCAAAATTTGGGCGCGCCGCAATAGGCACTCCTTAAGCCACAGTTCGGTGCAACGGGGAAAATCGCACTGCCTTTGGCCTTGACCTTGAGAGGTCTGGCGTCAACAAACACCGTCATGGCTACTGCAACTTTGACAATCGACCTCGACGCCCTGATCAACAATTGGCGGGCGCTGGACGCTCAGACGCAAGTGACCACCGCAGCGGTGGTGAAAGCGGACGGATACGGGCTTGGTGCCGACCGCGTGGCGCGGGCGTTGATGCGCGCAGGTGTGACCCGCTTTTTTGTTGCGGCCGCCGAAGAAGGCGCAAGCCTGCGGCAAGCGGTTGGGCCGGACCCGGAGATCAACATCTTTGGCGGCCATGTACGCGGCGACACCGATATGATCAGCGACATGAACCTGACCCCGATGTTGAATTCGGTGGATCAGATTGTGCGCCATGTTGAGGCGCTGCCTGCGCATCCCTTTGGGGTGCAGTTGGACACCGGCATGAACCGCTTAGGCCTAGAGGCGCCGGAGTGGGACGCGGTGAAAACGCTGGTGTTGCAGCGCGGCCCGACGTTGATCATGTCCCATCTGGCCTGCGCTGATGAGCCAGAGCATCCGATGAACCCGCAGCAATTGGCAGCCTTCAAAGCCATGACAGACGGGCTGGATGTGCCACGTTCATTGGCGGCAACAGGCGGAATTTTGTTGGGCGACGACTACCACTTTGATCTGACCCGACCTGGTGTCGGGCTTTATGGGGGCATGCCATTTGTGGATGCCAGCCCGGTGACAAGCCTGCGCCTTCCCGTGATTCAAGTGCGCGACGTGGCCGAAGGTGAAAGCGTTGGATATGGCAATGCCTGGATTGCGGAGCGTGACAGCAAAGTGGCCACGCTTGCGGCCGGCTATGCCGACGGAATTCTGCGGGCGATGAGCGGCAAGGTCGCCACTTTTGCAGGCGAAGACCGCTGCCCGCTGATTGGCCGCATTTCAATGGACTTGATTGGCATCGATGTGACGGACCTGTCTGACGTGCCACGCGAAGTCGAGCTGTTGGGCCAACACCAATCGGTTGATGCGCTGGCCGATGCCGCGGGCACAATAGGCTATGAGATCCTGACCTCTATGGGCCAACGCTATCAGCGGCGGTACAAATCTTCATGAACCTGATTTTGGCTCCCTTAAATGCCATCGGGCGCAGCATGATCGCGCTGTTCACCTCTTTTGGCGAAGTGCTGCTGTTTGTCTGGGGTGCATTGAGCCATATTTTTCGCCCGCCGTTTTATGGCCGCGAGTTTCTGAGCGCGCTGTTTAACATCGGCTGGTTAAGCCTGCCCGTGGTGGGCATGACGGCAATTTTCACCGGCGGCGCGCTGGCTTTGCAGATCTATGACGGCAGCTCGCGGTTTTCCGTGGAAAGCGTGGTGCCGCAGATTGTGGCCATTGGCATGGTGCGCGAGTTGGGGCCGGTTTTGGTGGGGCTGATGGTGGCCGCTCGCGTGACCAGCTCAATTGCGGCTGAGATTGCCACGATGAAAGTGACGGAGCAGATTGACGCGCTGGTCACGCTGTCGACCCATCCGATGAAATACCTTGTCGCCCCGCGTGTGATGGCCGCCATTCTGGTGGTCCCTGCCCTTGTCGGCATTGGCGACATCATTGGCATTTATGGCGGTTTCTTGGTGTCCACCGAAACGCTGGGCTTCAATCCGGCAACGTACATTCGCAACACTGTCGACTTCCTGCAGATCAATGACGTGGTCTCCAGCCTTGTAAAAGGGGCGGTGTTTGGCGGGATTGCCGCGGTGATGGGCTGCTACGCCGGCATGCATTCCGGACGCGGCGCGCAAGGTGTGGGCCGGGCCACCAAGAGTTCCGTACAGGCCGCTGCTGTGATGATCCTGGCCGCCAACTTTATCCTCACAAGTTTGTTTTTTGCCTCATGATCAAATTTGACAACGTACATAAATGCTTTGGCCCCAAACGGGTGCTGCAAGGGGTGAACCTTGAGATAGCCAAAGGCAGTTCGATGGTGATCATCGGCGGGTCCGGCACCGGCAAGTCGGTGATGTTGAAATCTGTGCTTGGCCTGATCACGCCGGACAGTGGGACCATTACGGTGGATGGACAAAACGCCACCCAAGGCGACCGGGACGCGTTTCTGGCGCGGTTTGGCATGTTGTTTCAGGGCGGCGCATTGTTTGATTCGATGACGGTGTGGCAGAATGTGGCGTTTCGCTTGCTGCGGGGCAGTTTGAAACGGCCCAAAGACGAAGCGCGCGAGATTGCCATTGAGAAGCTGCGGCGTGTCGGGCTGACCCCGGATGTGGCGGATTTGTTTCCGTCCGAACTTTCCGGTGGGATGCAGAAAAGGGTTGGTTTGGCGCGGGCGATTGCGGCGGAACCAGAGATCATCTTTTTTGACGAACCCACCACAGGATTGGACCCGATTATGTCCGGCGTGATCAATGACTTGATCCGCGAGATTGTGGTGGAGATGGGCGCCACGGCGATGACCATCACCCACGACATGAGCTCGGTGCGCGCAATTGCCGACAATGTGGCAATGCTGCATGGTGGCGTGATCCAATGGACTGGACCGGTGGCGGACATGGACGCCAGCGGCGATCCTTACCTGACGCAGTTTATTGCCGGCTCCGCAGAAGGGCCGATCGAGGCGGTGCGTTAGTCCAAGCGCGGCGCATAGCTAAAAATCTTCCGAAATTTCACCAACAAGACCGCCCATTCCTTTACCTTCCCTTAACCATTTGTTCGCACAATGTTCGCTGTGTTTTGGTAAAAGGTAATTCGGGTATGTCAGAGAACGAGCCGCAGCCGTCGGTCGCCTCAGTTGTGGGCACAACCGGCGACGACAGCATCACGACGGGCGACGGTGTTGACAGTGTGAACGGCCATGCGGGCAGCGACACGCTGACCTCAGGTGGGGGCAACGACTTGGTTGCCGGCGATATGGTGGGCCGCGAGTGGATCTTTGTCGATGGGCAATGGGTTTACAACCCCGATGCAATTTCCTCCAGTGGTGACGCAGAAGATCGCGCTTACGACGATGTGATTTCTTCTGGCGCTGGCAATGATGTGGTGTTGGGCAACGGCGGCGATGATAGCCTGTCATCCGGCGCCGGAGCAGATACTGTAAATGCCGGCACGGGCCGCGACACTGTCGATGGTGGGCACGGCGACGATCTGCTCAATCTCGAAGCTGGCAACGATTTGGCGCAAGGTGGCATGGGCGCAGACACCATCAATGCCGGACGTGGCGATGACCTGGTGTATGGCGATTTGGAAAACGGCAACCTGCTTGACGCTGGCATGGGGGGCGCGGCCACTTTGGGTCAGCTGGCTCATGACGCGGGCTGGACCACGGATGCAGACGGCGCGTTATCCCAATCGGTGACCACCCAGGTGGGGGAAGTTTACACCATCAGCTTTGAGCTGGCCGCAAATTTGTCCGGCGGCGCAAGCAGCGGCAGTGTCGAAGTGCTTTGGAACGGCGAGGTCATTGGCACGGTTGGCACCACGTCAGGCGTGTTTGAAACCCACACATTTGAAGTGACCGGCAGTGGCGATGCAGGCGGGTTGAGCCTGCGCGAAGTGGCGCCCGCCGACAGTGGGCCAGACATCAATATGGACGGTCCCATTTTCAGTTACCTGAAAGAAGTCACCATCGGCGGAGACACGGTAGACGTGGCCGCGTTTGCGCCGGGGCAATCCAAACTGTTTCAGATGATCGACGGCCAGCTAAATGTGTTTGACCCGGAAACCGAGCAATACGAAGTGGCCGGAGATCCAACCGGGCTGCGCATCAATGCCATTGGGTTCAACACCGAAGACGACCTGATTTATGGCATTGCCAAAGCCAACGGTGTGGACACGTTGGGCAACCCAGTGTCGATCCGCGACTTGGTTATGGTGGACGCGGAAGGACAGGCCTACCGCCTGGGCGAGACACCTGTGGCCGACTACGTTGGAGATTTCGACGATGAGGGGAACCTTTGGACGTTCCAAAGCAGCCTGAACCGCGTCACGATGATTGACGTGAACAGTTTGGACGCCAACGGCAATCCCGTGGCGACCAATTTTGATTTGCCCAACGCCCTGTTTGGCGGGCGCACCTATGACGTGGCCTATAATGCCAAAGATGGCGCATTTTACGCCGTCGAGTCTCCAGGCCGGAACGGTGAACCAGGCGCGGTGCACCGGATCGATTTATCGGATGTGCCCAACGGCGGCGCCCCGCACATCACATCGGTGGACATCACGGCAACGCTTTACGACGACGGCATGACCGCGGGCATGCCCAAAGGCGCTTATGGCGCAGTGTTTCTCGATGGCGATGGCAATCTCTATTTTGGCCTCAACCGAGGCGACCACGATCTTGACGGCACAACCGGTGCCTCTGGCGGAATTTACCGGGTTGAGGTCGATTGGGCCGAAGGTGCCGCCTACGCCGAGTTCATGGCTGAGGCACAAAGCACGGGCAGCAACGACGGCGCGGTCGATCCGCGCGCGCCCGATCCTTTTGCTCCGGTGGATCCGGATGCCGCAGTCCTGATCCGGGACCCCGCCGTGGTCGGCATCAGCGGTGGCAACGACAAACTGCGGGGCGGCGACGGCGACGATACTCTGATGGGCGGCGGTGGCGACGACACCCTACACGGAGGCACGGACAACGATCTGTTGCATGGTGACACAGGCGCAGACCGTATTTTTGGCGGCAGCGGTGATGATACGGCCTCAGGAGGCGCGGGATCGGACAAGATTATCCTTGGTGCAGGCAACGACTCAGGTGCCGGTGGCGCCGGGAGCGATTTCCTGCACGGGCGTGACGGTGACGACATTCTAAATGGCGGGGCTGACGCCGACAAACTGGTTGGCGGCAGCGGGGTAGATACTCTTCATGGTGGCGAAGGAAATGACCACCTTTGGGGCGGCAACTGGTGGCAAGACGGCGACGCGGACAGCTTTGTCACACAGGCCGGCGGCGGACGCGACATGATCCACGACTTTGAGGTGGACCACGATGTGATTGATCTGAGCAGCTATGGCATTCAGTACACCGACTTGCAGGTTCACATCCAAGATCAAGGCTGGGCGACGGTGATCGACTTAAGCGCGCTCACCGGTGGAGACAGCGGCGACCGGCTCATCCTGAAGTCTGTGGATCCGAGTGATTTGGATGAAAGCAATTTCCTACTGTGAGGTGATCATGCCACAACGGTTTCAGGAGGAGGCAGGCGTCGCTCCCTCGACATTTGCGTCGATTGCCCCTCTCAATCACTTGCGTCGGCTGATCTTGCCGCTGCTTGCGCTCAGCGCCATATCCAATCTTGCCATCCTCGTGAGCCCAATCTTCATGATGCAGGTTTTGGACCGTGTTTTGCCAACCGGGAACATGCAGACGCTGGTTTTGCTGCTTGGCATGGCCGCACTCGCACTTCTCTTGCAAGCCGTGGTTGATACATTGCGAGACCTCAGCTTGCAGCGCACAATGCACTGGTGTGAGCGGCTGTGCGCACCTGTTGTGTTGTCGCAACCAAGCAACCTCCAAGAGGATCTGCTGACTTCGGTGGCTCATCTCAAACGTACCTTGGCAGGACCGGCAGCACGGGCGGCGCTGAGCCTGCCCTGGCTCCCTGTGTTCACTCTTGTTTTGTGGGTCATTCACCCGTGGTTTGCCGGGCTTGCCGCAACTCTAATCGCGATTGCAGCAGCAATTCGGCTCACATCCCACACCATCAGCAAGGCCACGCAGCGCGCGTTATCCCGTTCCCGGGATCAAGAAATGCGTACAATGAAAAACGCACAATCCTTGGCCATGCAGCCAGCCATCACCGGTTTGGCGCACAATGTCCTTCAGCGTTTTGTCAGCGCACTTAACCAACGCAGTCATCTCGAAGACAAACTCACGCCATTAGAGGTCACGACAGCAGGATTGGAAACCTATCTAAGAAACCTGACGCAACTCCTCGGCTTAAGCCTAGGTGCAGCCTTGGTTGTCAATGGCAACCTCAGCGCCGGTGGCATGATTGCGGCCAGCTTAATCCTCACCAAAACAGTTGCCAGCTTTGAGGCCGCCATCGGCAGCATCCCTGATCTGAGCCAGGCCACCCGCGGGTTTGCCGCCCTGCAAAACGTGCCAGCATTGCGCGCTTCAGAGGGAACGGAAATCGCTGATCTAAATGGCAGCTTGCGATGTGACGGCGTGATTTTCCCCAAAGGTGGCGGTGCCCCGCCGCGCTTGGATCGGATCAGCTTTGACCTACCGGCTGCCCGCTGCCTCGCCATTGTGGGGGCTTCAGGCAGTGGCAAAACCACCCTTCTGGAGGCCTTAGCCGGTGTGGTTCCCTGCCCGATTGGGACGGTTTGGCTGGACGAAACAGAAATCCGCACGCTGCCGCAACACAGCCAAGCCACACATATTGGCTATTTGCCGCAACAGGCTCAGCTCTTCCACGGCACTTTGGCACAAAACATTTGTGGGTTTGCGAGGCAAGCCACCGACGCAGAGATTATTGCAGCGGCCCAAACCGCGGGGGTGCACGGATTGATTTCCGCCTTGCCAAACTCTTATGACACCGACATCGGCGCGACGCCGTTTGTATTATCGGCGGGACAGAAGCAACGGGTGGCACTGGCCCGCGCAATTTTCCATCGCCCGAGCTACCTCTTTCTGGACGAACCAAATGCCCTTTTGGACGCCGCTGGCGAGCGGCAGTTATGCGCTGTTCTGGCCCGGCTTAAAAAACAAAACACCACCATTGTGATGGTGATTCATCGGTCCGGATTGATGGGGCTGGCTGAGCATGTATTGGCGTTGGATAACGGACGCATCGCCGACTTCGGCCTGCGCAGTGACGTTTTAGGCCGAATGAGTGGCGGTAGACGGCGTCTTGACGTGCCATTACGCCCACCCAGCCTGCAAGATCTGGCTGATTGGGTTGGTGCGCAGTTTAACCGCAGCAACGATGCAGAACTGTGCCAGCGCGCAGAACTGGTTGCCAGCGAGCTGTTCAACCTCGCAATGGCCTCTGAACCAAGCGATGCACCAAGAACGGCCGTGTTTCAGTTCAAATTTCTCAATGACCGCAGTTGCGAAATTACCCTGACTGAAAACCGGATCACCCAAGCCGACCAGAAGTTGCAGAAGATTTCGAGGCTGCTGCATCACCCTGAGGCACCAATGTCCGACCTGCCCCGTGATGAAGCCGCATTGGCCGTACTCACCCAAATGAGTGATGGGTTTGACGTCGAAAACGTTGACGGTCAGGCGATTTTCCGCGCCGCCATTTCCACACGCCCCATGGCGGTCAATCAGGTGACAACCCATTGACGCCGGTTGTCCACAGCCCGCCTTGCGAAGCGCCCGACAGCTTGCCCCGCCAGATCACCCGGCCGCTTTGGTTCGGATTTTTCTCGCTGATAATCTGCATTATTGCGTTTGTTTTGTGGGCGACATTGGCACCGCTGGCCACATCGATCCCCGCCAGCGGGCATTTGGATGCGCGGCGTCCAAGCTTGGACATTCAGCACCAATTTGGCGGTAAGATTTCCGAGGTGCATGTGGTGCCACACGCGGCGGTCACAAAGGGTCAGCTTTTGATCCGACTAGACGTGACGGATGCAGAAGCGGAGCTTGCAGAAGTGCACGCGGCTTTGGCGCCAATGCAAGAAGAACGCGCCGCTCTTGGCGCAGCCTTGAACAACACCTTGCAGGAAGCCTCCGGCTCAATTGGTGCGCAATCCAAACTGGCTCATGCGCGCATGAAAAACATGCAGGATGCGCTGCAAATGCGCGCGGATATGACCACAGAGTTGGAGGCCGCTCTCCGGCAACGTGCAAAACGGCTTCGTACCAGCCTAGATCATCTCGATGCGCGACGGCGATCTATGGACAAGCGGCTGGCGCGCTACGTCACATTGGCCGCGCAAGGTGCCTTAAGAACAGCCGAGATCGACGCCCTAAAGGAGGCCGTTTTGGGTGTTGAATCAGGAATGGCGCGCGAGCAGGCCGAACTTGTTTCGCTGGAAAGTCAGGCCACCCAGGCCAGGCTGGAAGTCGCGCGCGAAAAACTGGAGTTTCGCCAACGGATTTTGGATCGCCAAGCACAGTTGGAAGAAGACATTCCCCGTTTGAGGCTACAGATCCTGCGGCTGTCCGCGCAAATCGCAAAGGCCGACATCGTTGCACCAGACGACGGAATTGTCGCGGCATTTCCTTATGACACGGAAACGATGGTGGTGCCAAAGGGGGAAACAGTGCTGACCTTAGCGCGTCCCAATGGGGAGTTGGATGTGGCTTTTGTGGCCTCCCCGCAGGCCATTGACCAGCTTCGCGTGGGCATGGAAGGGGTTCTGACCGTCACAAGCTTGCCGCAACGCAACCATCCCAAAGTGCGGGTGGTTTTGACGTCCCTGTCCCCAGAAGCGCAGCGCGACCCAGACGGCGCCATTACAGGTTACGACGGTGTTGCAATTATCAAGGCTGAGGATCAAGCAGCGTTGCGCGCGGAGATGGGCGACCGACTTACCTTAGCGCAAGACATGCCGGTGCACCTTGTGTTTACCGGGCGGCATGTGACCTTTGGGGACTATTTGGTGGAGCCTTTTTTACGGTTTTTGAGCCAGGCCATGCAGGATTGATGTAAGACTTGCCAACCGCGCCGCCTGCAACGGATCAAAAATGGAAGACCGGCTCACGGTCAGCCAGCCGCGCAAGCTTGCCCCGCCACCTGACCACCCAATCCTGCGCATCCACTCGCGAAGCCTATGTCATTCAGTCACTGGGACCTGTTGTAACGGGAAGTGCCGGAAGAAATTCCCCCCCCGACAACTTGCGCAAGACTCCGTCAGCGCATAGCTCTAGCGACATGACTTCTGTTTTGCGCCTAACAAATTTGTCCCTGCTGATCCTGTTTCCCGTCGCGTGGTTCGCGCCATTGATGCGCGCGGGTTTATTGCCTTTGTTTGGACTAAGCGAAATCTCCATTGTGTCCGGCCTGCAGTCTTTGTGGGACACGGATGTGGCCCTGGCATTGCTGGTAACGTTTCTGGCAATATTTGCACCGTATATGAAGGTGATCGGGCTGGCGTTGATCCAGTTTGGCATGATGCGGCGAAAGGTGCTGCCGGCGCTGGAATGGCTGGGCAAATTGGCAATGGCGGATGTGTTTTTGATCGCACTCTACATTGTGATTGTGAAAGGTGCCGGACATGTCACCGTGGAGACCGGTTGGGGGCTTTATCTGTTTACTTTCTGTATTTTGGCCTCGCTGGTGATTAGTCATTTGACCCGCAAGCGGTAGTGGGTCAAAACAAGAACATGGCAAAGAGCAAAACCCAATTCAACTGTTCCAGTTGTGGCGCACAGTTTTCAAAATGGTCCGGCCGGTGCGAAGGCTGCGGCGAGTGGAACACCATTGTCGAAGAAGCGCCGTTTGGTGCAGGGCCTACGGGCTCTTCTTTAGGCGCGGTCAAAGGACGGCGGATCGAGCTGTCAGACCTGCGCACCGAAGAAGCCCCTCCCCCGCGCACCTTAAGTGGTGTGAAAGAACTCGATCGGGTGTTGGGTGGCGGATTGGTGCCTGCGAGCGCAATTTTGGTGGGGGGCGACCCTGGCATTGGTAAATCCACATTGTTGCTTCAGGCCGCCGCGCGATTTGCACGTCAAGGTGTGAAAACGATTTATGTGAGCGGCGAAGAAGCCAGCGCACAGGTCCGCATGCGGGCACAGCGGTTGGGTTTGACGGAAAGTCCGGTTCTATTGGCTGCCGACACAAATTTACGCGACATCCTCACAACGTTGGAGGCCGAGAAACCCAAACTGGCCATCATCGACTCCATTCAGACAATGTGGAGCGACTCGGTTGCAAGTGCCCCGGGCTCCGTCAGTCAGGTACGGGCAGCCGCCCATGAGCTCACCACATTTGCCAAACGCAAAGGCATGGCGATTGTGCTCGTGGGCCATGTCACCAAAGACGGGCAAATTGCCGGTCCACGTGTGGTAGAGCATATGGTCGACACCGTGCTTTATTTCGAAGGCGAGCGTGGGCATCAGTTCCGGATATTGCGCGCAGTAAAAAACCGATTTGGCCCGGCGGACGAAATTGGTGTGTTTGAAATGACCGGGCGGGGTCTGGCCGAAGTGGCCAATCCAAGCGCTCTGTTTCTTGCGGATCGCGGTGCCCCCACTCCCGGCAGCGTGGTTTTTGCCGGCATTGAAGGCACCCGCCCCGTGTTGATTGAATTGCAAGCGTTGGTTGCCCCGTCGCCGCACAGCCAATCGCGGCGTACCGTTGTAGGCTGGGACAGCGGACGTCTTGCGATGATTCTCGCGGTGTTAGAATCACGCTGCGGAATTCCCTTTGCCGGGCTGGATGTGTACCTGAATGTGGCAGGCGGCATGAAAATTTCAGAACCGGCTGCCGATCTTGCGGTGGCCTGTGCGCTGATCTCCGCGCGAGAAGACAGCGCCTTGCCCGCCGAGACCGTGGTTTTTGGCGAAATCAGCCTGTCTGGCGCCCTCCGATCGGTCAGTCAGACGGAAAATAGGTTGAAAGAAGCCCAAAAACTTGGTTTCACATCCGCAATAGCTCCGAAAGGTGGCAAGTCCGCGAAAGTTGAAGGTATCAATTTCAACCGTATTGGGGATTTGGCAAGCTTTGTGGAAGAGGTATTCGGAGCGGCTGACAAGCCAACAGGTAAATGAGTAAATACTGACCGGGGCGGTCAAAGGGGACGGGAATACATGGAAGGCTTCACTATTATTGATGCCGTGGTCGCGGGCGTGATCGTTATCTCAGCACTTCTGGCATACAGCCGAGGTGTTGTGCGCGAGGGTATGGCCATCGCCGGTTGGATCGCCGCGGCGGTCTTGGCCTTTATGTTTGCAGGCACGATACAGCCGATGGTCAAAGAAATCCCGGTTTTGGGACAGTATTTGTCGGACAGCTGTGAACTGTCGATCATCGCCGCATTCGCCGGTGTGTTTGCACTGGCACTGATTGTCGTTTCGTTGTTTACACCACTGTTTTCCTCCATTGTACAGCGCTCCGCGCTTGGCGGCATTGATCAAGGGCTTGGCTTTATTTTTGGGGTGCTGCGCGGCATCCTATTGGTGGCGATTGCCTTCTTTGTTTATGAAACCGTGATCACCAGCCAATCTGTGGCGATGGTGGATGACAGCCGCTCTGCTGCTGTGTTCAGCCGCATCACGCGTCGGATTGATGACCGTGATCCGCAGCAAGCTTTGGGTTGGATCACCGCACAATACGAAGAACTTGTGGGCGTCTGCGAACAATAAGCGTTCCCTCACCGAACATGCATAAGCCCGCGCCACTTGGTTGCGGGCTTTTTGCTGCGCGGCATTCTGGGCTCTTGTTTGCAAAGCAGCAGAGGGATACCGTCGCAAAAATCGGAATGTTTTGGCAGCTTTACCATGCGACTTTGGATATTCATCACCACTTTGAGTTTGGCGATTTGCTTGTCGCTGGTGATGTATATGTTGCTGCCACCCAACAGGTTGAAATTGGCCGCTGGATCTCAGGGTGGGGCATATGCGCTTATGGCGGAGCGCTATCAGGAGGTCCTGGCGCGCGATGGCATTGACGTGCAGATTGTGCACACCAATGGATCGGTGGACAATGCGGAGCTGATCTCCAAAGACTTGGTGGATGCCGCGTTTTTGCAGGCTGGGGTTGGCGTGACCGATGGTACTGCGGAATCGATCGGCGGCGTATTTTACGAGCCGATGATCTTCTTGGCGCCCAGTGGGCATGACATTCCCGCAAACCCGGCGTTGTGGCGCGGGCTCACCATTGCTGCGGGCAAACGCGGCTCCGGAACAGCAGTGGCTTTTACGGATTTTCAAGACGCGGTTGGCATGGACAAAATTGCCAACACGCTGGTTGATGTTGGCTATTCACAGGCGATTTTTGCGTTGCGCGCTGGCGACATCGATATGGCCTTCTTTGTCAGCAGCATCGAAGCGCCTTATTTGCGGCAAGCTTTTGGCTATGAGGACATCGACATTTTGCGGCTGTCCTACACAGACGCAATCGCTCGACATTTGGATTATGCCGATCTGGTGGAAGTGCCCACAGGCGGCGTGTCGCTGAACCCGGTCCAACCCAGCGAGGCCCGGCAGCTTTTGGCGCTAAAGGCGCAGTTGGTGATTGATCCCAATTTGCATCCGGCGCTGGTGAACCGGCTGACCATGGCGGCCAAGGAGTTGCACCGCGGGCATGATGTGTTGACCCCACGAGACACGTTTCCGGAACCCCGCGGCATTGGCATCCCAGAAAATAACGTGGCACGGCAGTTGATCGAAGACGGGCCAAGCACGTGGCACAGCCTGCTGCCGTATTGGATGGCGGCGCAAGTCAATCGGTTGTTTTTATTAACTTTGCCGATCCTGTTTTTGTTGCTGCCCCTGCTGCGCGTGCTGCCAATGATGTACGCCTATTTTCGAGGGTGGCAGGTATGGAAACACTACGGGCGCATACGAGAAATTGAGGCGCAAATAGGCCCCCTTACTAAAGCGGCCGAACTTGCGGGCATGTCTGAGGAGTTAGACGAAGTAGATCACCGGATTTCCCAACTCAAACTGCCACCGGCTTATCGTCAGACCGCTTATCACGCGCGCATGCATATTGACTTGGTACAGAAGCGCATCAAACATTTGGAAATGCAGCTAAGTTGAGCTGGCAACAAGGATCAAGATCATGGACGGCACAACCGAAGCCCAACTGTTTTCTGGCATTTTTAGCGCTGTCATCATTGGCGGGTTGGCCGGGTGGCTGGCTGGCAAGATGGTGCGCGGCGGAGGGTTTGGCCTCATAGGCAATGTGATCCTCGGTATTGGCGGGGCCATTTTGGCCAATTTTGTACTACCGTTCCTGGGGTTCTCGTTTGGCGGGGGATTTTTCAGCTCGATATTTCAATCGATGCTAGGCGCCGCAGTCGTGCTGATCCTGATCCGGTTGGCGAAAAAGGCTTAAACCCGAGATTGTCACGGCTTTTGTGATCCCTTCGTGACATGCCCGCCACAAGCCCTTAAGAGGAGCCTAGCACGAGAACAGGATTCGGAGCTTCCCTGTGGACAGTGGATATTTCCACCCATTCAGCTGGCGCAAACCGCGCATAGCAGAACCTTGTCCACCCGCAATGCCTTCCATGCTGACTTGTACCTTTGGTACCTCGTTGCCCAGCCTCACTCAACCTAGCCTAACCTGACGAAGGGAGCCCTGCCTGTGTGCGGAATTTTGGGGATCGCCAACCGAAACCATGACGTCTTTGGAGAGATCTACGATGGTCTCTTGATGTTACAGCACCGTGGGCAAGATGCCTCCGGCGTGGTGACCTACACTGGGGGCTACTTTCGCGAGCGCAAGGCCAATGGGTTGGTCAAAGACGTGTTCCAACCCTCTGATGCGGATACGCTGACCGGGCGGGTCGGAATGGGGCACGTACGCTACCCAACTGCGGGCAGCCTGTCAGCGTCGGAAGCACAGCCGTTTTTTGTAAACGCGCCTTATGGCATCTATCTGGTGCACAATGGCAATATCACCAACACCGAAGCACAGCGCGAAAAGGTGACCGGGAAATACAGCCGCCACCTGCGCACCACCAGTGACAGTGAAATTCTGCTGAACGTGTTGGCCGACAAAGTGGCTGATGCCATCAAAGTGAACGGCAGCGCTGATGCGATCCGCAATATCTTTGCCGGTGTGAAGATGACCATGGAGCGGGTGCAAGGCGCCTATTCCGTGGTGTGCCTGATCGCCGGTGTGGGCATGTTGGCGTTCCGCGACCCTCATGGCATTCGCCCGTTGTCAGTGGCGCGGCGCGATGCTGAAGGCGAAGGTGACGACTATGCCTTCGCTTCTGAGGATGTGGCGTTTGGCATCAACGGCTTTGACAAAATGCGTGATTTGAAGCCTGGTGAGGCCATGCTGGTGGATCTGGAGGGCAACCTGCATGAGTTCCAAGCGGTCGAAGGCAAGCTGACGCCCTGTATATTTGAGTATGTCTATCTGGCCCGGCCTGACAGTGTGCTGGACGGCGTGTCTGTCTATCAGGCGCAGATCCGCATGGGTAAAACGCTGGCGAAACAAATCTCCGCAAGTGGGTTGGACATCGATGCCATTATTCCGGTGCCAGACAGTGCCCGCCCAGTGGCGCTTGAGGTGGCCAATATCACGGGCATACGGTATCGCGAAGCGCTGGTAAAAAACCGATATGTCGGCCGGACGTTTATCATGCCGGGCCAGGAAGAACGGCAGAAATCCGTGCGCCGCAAACTGAACGCCATCCCGCGTGAGATGGAAGGCCGCAACATCCTGTTGATTGACGACAGCATCGTGCGCGGCAACACCATCAAAAAGATTGTGCAGATGTGCCGCGAAGCGGGCGCGAAGAAAGTCTATATCGCCTCTGCGTCGCCACCTGTGGCCAATCCAAATGTCTATGGCATCGACATGCCAACCAAACATGAGCTCATAGCAAACGGCAAAACCACGGATGAAATCCGTGACGAGCTGGGCGCGGATGCGCTGTTTTATCAGGACCTCGAAGATCTGATCTGGGCGGCAAAAGAAGGCAACCCGGCGATCGAGCAATTTGATTGCTCTTGTTTTGACGGCAAGTACATCACCGGTGGTGTGACTCCGGAATATCTTGCAGCGCTGGAAAGCAGCAGCCGAGTGAGCAAGAAAATCGAAGAGGCCCCAACACCTGGCGCAAGCTGGAACAGTGCCTCCGTGGCGTCATCTCAGGGGTAAATGCATGAACCTGCTGGCGCTTGATAGCCGTTGGCAGCGGTTCAACGATGAAAACTGGGCCTGCCCCTGTTGTGGGCAGACCTTTTCCGGTGTGTTTGACATCGGCTTTGACCATCCGGATAGCTGGCCGCATGGCAGCCCGCGAGATCTCGGGCAGCCTGAGCTTCAAGTGGGGGAGGACAAGCTCTCTAGAGACCTATGCCGCTATCAGGATCATCGTTTCATTTGCGGCCTCCTGTCACTGCCGATCAAGGGCAGCGACGAGGTGCTTGCGATGGCGGTCTGGGCCAGCGCGACGCCGGACACGTTCTACCGCTATATCGACTTTGCGACAGGTGAAACTTCGGAGTTCACCTCTAGCCCAGCATGGCTGATGAATGACCTGCCGTTGTTTGCGAGTGAGGACCTTATTGGCTGTGAAATATGGCAGGGGGAGGACGGGCAACGCCCCCGTTTTGTCGTCACTGATGGCCCACTGGCACAAGTGCAGGCAGAAGGTATTTCGTTTGATCAACTACTGGATATCTATGCGGCCACCGGCACTGAAGTGCGCGCGCACTTGATGGGCTGAAACTTGCCACATCCGCCTATTTTCTTAGGCAATACGCCGCCTGTTTAGCGGTCCTTAACTATAATTGTTCTATGCCTGTCTGGCGGCTGCCAACCCTCCAACTATATAGCCGTCACCGCTCACAAACACAGGCAGTATCATGTCCTCCAAGACTCCTTCCCACGTGGCCGCGCAGGCCACGCAAACCGGTGTGCTGAAAAACCGTTCCCGTCTCACGTTGATCGGCGTGATGGGCAGCCAGAAAAACCCACGCGCCCTCTTGATGACCGCTGGGGGCAAAACCCTGCGCGTTGAACTGGGCGACCGCACGCCGTCTGGCAAAGTTGTCGCTATTGGCGAAGACAGCGTTGTGCTCAATGCGGGCCATGGCACCACCCGTTTGTCGATGCCCAACTAACGCACTTCACTTACCCTCTATGAAACAAGAGTGGCTGGTCTGCTGCCTTTCGACCATTGCCTGCGACGCGCTTGCCTCTTGACCTTATGCCACTTTGGACGCATTTCATCGGCCTATGAGTGATACGTCCAACACCCCCGACGCCTCCGGCGAGAAAATCGCGCTGATCACCGGCGCATCCCGCGGCCTTGGCGCTGCCTTTGCAGAGGCGCTTGTGCCCGCCTACCACGTTGTGGCTGTGGCGCGCACCACAGGTGCCCTTGAAGAGCTGGACGATCGCATACAGGCCAAAGGTGGCAAAGCAACGCTGGCGCCAATGGACATCACTAATGCGGACGCGATGGCGCAGCTCTGCCGGTCGATCCATGACCGCTGGGGCAAGGTGGATTTATGGATCCACACTGCTGCCCATGGCGCACCATTGACCCCAACCGATCACATCGACGCCAAAGACTGGCAAAAATCCTTGTCGATCAATGTGGACGCGGTGGGGCGGCTGATCCCATTTATGAGCCCGCTATTGGGCAATACCGGCCATGCCGTGTTCTTTGAGGACAACCACGCCGGTGAGAAGTTCTTTGGCTCATACGGCGCCACCAAGGCCGCGCAGATCGCACTGGCCAAAAGCTGGCAGGCGGAGACCACTAACATCGGCCCCACCGTGTCGGTCCTTAGCCCGCGCGGCATGCCCACTGGCACACGCGCGCGTTTCTTCCCTGGCGAGGACAAAGACAGCCTTGTGCATCCGCGCGAAGAAGCGGCACGGTTGATGGCAGAGATTGGCCTGTAACGCCCCATAAGCTGGCAACACCGCAACGGTTGGCGCCAGTGACACCACGTGGCTTGCCCCCTTTGCACGGCTCCACTAGACATGACGTCAGCAAATATTGGGGCAGGCTTATGCGTATTCTCATCACCAACGACGACGGTATCAACGCGCCAGGACTATCGGTTCTGGAGCAGATTGCTGCGGAGCTGGCTGGACCAGATGGCGAGGTTTGGTGTGTGGCACCTGCGTTTGAGCAATCCGGCGTTGGCCATTGCATCAGCTACACCCACCCAACCATGATTGCTCAGATGGGCGAGCGCCGTTTTGCAGCTGAGGGCAGCCCTGCGGATTGTGTATTGGCTGGGATACATGACGTGATGAAAGACGCGCCGCCGGAGATCATTTTGTCCGGTGTGAACCGCGGCAACAATTCTGCCGAAAATGCGCTGTATTCCGGCACCTTGGGGGCGGCGATTGAAGGTGCCTTGCAGGGCATTCCGTCGTTTGCGCTCTCCCAGTTTTTGGGCCCTAAGAACTTCCACGCGGATGATCCGTTTGAGGCCGCGGGCGTTTATGGCGCAGACGTAGTGCGCAAAATATTGGATGCCAACCCAAGCAATGATCACCCGTATGGTCTGTTTTACAACATAAATTTCCCGCCTGTGCCGGCCGCGGATGTACAGGGGGTGCGGGTTGTAGCCCAAGGCCTGCGCGCCGGAACGCGTTTTTCGGTGGAGCCACACAACGCTCCGTCTGGCCGTCGTTTCTTGTGGGCCAAAGGTGGGGATCAGACCGTAGTGACTGGCGAAGGCACCGACGCGGCCGCAAATTTGAACGGCTTTACTTCGGTCACACCAATGCGCGCAGACCTTACCGCACATGATACGCTGGCCGCGTTGAAAGGCATTGAATGAACGACCCTGACGCGCTGGCGCAACGCAAAATGCAGTTTCTGTTTGCCTTGCGCTCGCGCGGGGTGACCGATCAGGCTGTGCTGACGGCAATGGAAGAAGTTGACCGCGGACTGTTTGTGCGGGGCCTGTTTGCAGAGCGGGCTTATGAAGACACCCCCCTGCCAATTGCCTGTGGTCAGACAATTTCTCAGCCTTCCGTTGTGGGGTTGATGACGCAGGCGTTGGAAGTGACACCGCGCGACAAGGTGCTCGAGGTGGGCACCGGATCCGGCTATCAAGCTGCGATCCTGAGCCACCTGGCACGGCGGGTCTACACAGTTGACCGGCACAAGCGTTTGGTGCAGGAAGCGCGCGGCGTGTTTGACCAATTGGGGATCGTGAACATCACGTCGCTGATCTCCGATGGCAGCTTTGGGTTACCTGATCAGGCGCCATTTGATAAGATCATTGTCACAGCCGCCGCCGAAGACCCACCAGGCCCCCTCTTGGCGCAATTGAAGATCGGCGGTATCATGGTGGTGCCCGTGGGGCAGTCAGATGCGGTACAGAGCCTCATTCGGGTGCGCAAAACCGAAAACGGGCTGGACTATGACGAATTGCGCTCCGTGCGTTTTGTGCCTTTGCTTGAGGGCGTCGCACGCGAGAATGATTGATTTTAAAGCGCTTTCCCCTTGGCAATTGGGGACGGCTTGCCCATTTGGGAACATAACGTAGCGAACAACAAAGCGGCTTGGCACTAGACCCCCGCACGCAGGGCGCCGCATGTGAGGACATCGAGATGGCAGTATTCTCGTCTAAGAACACCCGATGGATTGGCGCAGGTTTTGCGCTCACCATGATGAGCGGATGTTTGGACACTCTGGATTACGACTTGCGCGGCGATCTTGGCGGCGGGTTGGACACAACCACGGCGGCCCAAACCGCAACGGCACAACGCCCGGAACCGGATGATCGCGGTGTGATCTCTTATCCAAGTTACCAAGTGGCGGTGGCCAAACGCGGCGACACATTGGGAGACATCTCTCAGCGGGTCGGAATTCCGGCCGAAGAGCTGAGCAAAACCAACGGTATCGCGCAGCATGTACAATTGCGGGAAGGCGAAGTGATCACCCTGCCCCGTCGCGTAGCCGAGCCTTCTGCAGCAACCGGCGGCACAGGTGTTGTGACTGCGCCAGGTGGGGTGGACATCGCCTCTCTGGCCGGCGGCGCGATCAACAACGCCGATACTGGTGTTGAAACAGAGACGTTGCAGCCTGCGGCATCAACCGCCTCCCAAGTGCAGACAGGTGTGGAGCCTGTGCGGCACAAGGTGAAACGTGGGGAGACTGCCTTTACCATTGCGCGTCTTTACAACGTGTCTGTGCGATCGTTGGCGGAATGGAACGGATTGGGCAGCGACTTCACCATTCGTGAGAACCAAATCCTGTTGATCCCGCCCGTAGACCCGCAAGCTGAAGCAGAACGCAAGGCGGCTGCGGCGACAGCAGCCACAACCACCACGAAACCTGGTGAAGGCTCTCCCACGCCGACCCCTCCAAGCGCGTCAAAGCCGCTGCCGGAAGACAACACTGTCGCAGCGGCCACACCGGTTGCCAAACCGGAAAGCCCAAACCTGAACGAGCAGCAAAGCGCCAGCAAGGCAGCCATGAGCTACCCGGTGTCCGGCAAGGTAATCCGCCCCTACTCCAAGGGCAAAAACAATGGCATTGATATTGCTGCAGCGGCTGGCACACCCGTTACGGCGGCGGCAAGCGGCACGGTGGCTGCGATCACCAAAGATGCTGATGACGTGACTATTCTTGTGGTACGTCACCCCAACAACCTGATGACGGTCTATTACAATGTGGACGGTGTGAAGGTGAAAAAGGGTGCAAGCGTGAAGCGCGGACAGAGCATGGCCGTGCTGCCTGCGGAAAACAGCTTTGTGCATTTTGAGGTACGTGAGGGTTTTGACAGCGTCGACCCGGCGCCCTACTTGAAGTAACGCACCCGAGGCGTCTGCGTTATGTCAACGCGACGCCTTCGCGACCGGCCAAATCAACAAAGAACTGCCATGCAACGCGGCCTGAGCGCGCGCCGCGTGTGGCTTGCCATTCGATGGCCTCGGCGCGTAGGCGGTCTGCGTCAATCGTCACGCCATGTGCTGTACAATAGCCGTCGATCATCGCCAGGTACTCGTCCTGTGAGCATGGATGGAAGCCGAGCCAGAGGCCAAAGCGATCTGACAGAGAGACCTTCTCTTCCACAGCCTCAGAGGGATTGATCGCGGAGCTGCGCTCATTTTCGATCATATCACGGGGCATCAAGTGGCGGCGGTTTGAAGTGGCGTAGAACACCACATTTTCAGGCCGCCCTTCGATGCCGCCATCCAGCACCGCTTTGAGTGATTTGTAATGTTGATCATCATGGCTGAAGCTAAGATCGTCACAGAACAGCAAGAAGCGCTCATCAGAGGCGCGCAGCAGGTTCAACAGGCGGGCCACGGATGGCAGGTCTTCGCGTTGTAGCTCTACAATTTTGAGGGGAAGCCTCTCGGTGAGAACCTGAGCGTGCACCGCTTTCACAATCGACGATTTGCCCATACCACGCGCGCCCCAGAGCAACGCGTTATTCGCCGGCAGCCCGCGCGCAAACTGGCGGGTGTTTTCTAAAAGCGTGTCGCGGGAGCGGT
>NZ_CAJXIV010000014.1 GCF_913054185.1 uncultured Shimia sp. | reverse complement strand
TGGAGCGTCACCTACGCCGCTGGTGAAATCCCGCAAGGCACCTACGACACCACCGTGTCCGTAACCGCAACCGATCTGGCGGGCAATGTGACCACCACATCTGACAGCTTCCGCGTGGACACCGAAATTTCGGCCGCCATGGATGCCAGCCAACTGGGCGGCGACAACACCGCCAACGCCAGCGAAGTTGCGGGCGGCTTCTCCCTGACCGGCACCGCAGAGCCTGGCTCGTCTGTGGCTGTCACCATGGAAGGTGTGACCCACACCGTCACCACCGCCGCCAATGGCACTTGGGCCGCGACTTTCGCAGCTGGTGAAATTCCACAGGGCACCTACAACAGCACGGTGTCCATCACCGCAACCGACGCAGCTGGCAACAGCGCCACTACCACCGGCACTGTGGCTGTGGACACAGAATTGTCCGCTGGCATCAATTCGGGGCAGGCTGGTGGCGACGACATTGCCAACGCCGCCGAGGTCGCAGGTGGTCTCAGCCTCACAGGCACCGCAGATGCAGGCAGCAGCGTCGTTGTACAGATCGCAGGCGCAACCCGCACCGTGACCGCCGCCGCCAATGGCACATGGGTGGCCAACTTCACCGCTGCGGACATACCGCAGGGTGAGTATGACACGCCGGTTTCCGTGACCGCCACAGACGCCGCAGGCAACACAGCCACCGCAACGTCCACCATTCATGTGGACACCTCCACGTCCATTGACGTGGATCTTTCGGCAGGCGTCTTTGCCGCGCCGGTGAATGCGGCCCAAATGCAGGGTGGCGTGGTTCTGGAAGGCACCACCGAGCCAAACTCTTCTGTGGTTGTCACAGTGGACGGCGTTGTGCGCAGCACCACCTCAGACGCTTCCGGCAATTGGTTTGTGACGTATGAAAACGGAGCTCTGGCCGAAGGCACTTACACCGCCAACGCCACGCTTGCGGTGACCGACGCGGCTGGCAACACAGCCACTGCCAACGCCACCTTCGCGGTGGACACCGAGATCACCAACCCGGTTGTTCAATCGGTGACCTTCTCCGATGATGATGTTACCTCCCTGTCTCTCAGCACCGAGAACCAGGACTACGAAGTGCACGCCCTCAACCAAGACGGCTCCACCGCTGAACTTTCCACCACCGAGGTGGCCCTGGGAGGAGACGAGTCACTCTATGTGCTCAACCCCAAAGCCTCCGACGGCACCCATTTGGTCATCGCCTCCACCGACGATGCTGGCAACCAGTCCGACACGCTTCTTGTGCTGGACGACAACGTCACCAACGCGGGCACGCTGGATCACGCGGCAGCGGGCAACTTCAATATCGAAGGTATCGAGTTGGATTATGCCTCAGATGCAAATCTGACCCTGACCGAAGCACAGATCAAAGACCTGTCCGATACCTCTGACACGCTCACGGTTCACGGCGGCGCGGATGATCAGATCACGGTTACCGACGCGACCAAGACCACCCAAACCGTTGATATCGAAGGCGAAGCTTATGATGTCTACACGGTGGGCAATGACGGGGTGACCCTGATCGTCGATCAAGACATCAACGTCATCATCTGATGCACGTTGCGGGGCGGCCAAGGGCCGCCCCGCGCAACTTCAAAGCTCCGGAATATCTCAGCCACTATGTCTCGCCGCCTCATCACCACCAGCCTGCCCCTGCTTTTGGGGGCCACGCTTCTGAGCGGCTGCATGGCCAATATGAGCGAACATCTGCCAGATATGAGCAAGCCCATGGGCCTGCTCAAAGGCAAACCTCAAAACGCAGAAGCCGCCGCAGAAGTCAGTAAGCGCACCAGCTTTGAGCAGGATGCGGACAAAGACGCCCAAAGCGAAATTCTCAACACCCTGCTGGCCCGCCGCTCTGTTGTGCCCGCTGAAAGCACGCTCGGCCATGTGGCTGACGTGGCACTGACCTCCTCCCGCCGTTCCGCTGAAGCGCAACTGCAAACTGCCAAACTGCGTGCACAAGCCGAAAACAAAAACTGGCTGCCCACACTCAGCCCAGAAATCTCTCTCAACACACTCAGCGACGTGATCGCCGGTCTGGTATTTGAACAGGTGCTGTTTGACCACGGCCGCAAAAAGGCCGAACGCGAGTATGCTGCGGCAGATGTCGAAGTGGCGGCTGTGACCTTGTCAGAGGATCTGAACGAACGCACCTACACGGCTTTGTCGCTTTATATCAAAGGCTTGCGCGGCCAAGAGAAAGCACAAGTTGGCGCGCGTGGCCTCACTCAGATGCGCCAGTTTGAGCGCATTGTGAAAGGCCGCGTCGAGGGCGGAGTCTCCAACAAAGGTGACCTGCGCATGGTGCGCAGCAAGATCCAGACCCTGCAAACCAAAAGTGAAACCGCCTCTGAAAGCGCAGGCACAGCTCTGGCCGAACTCAAAGCCATGACCGGTACCGCCTTTTCTTTGCAGCCTGTTTCCTCGGTGTCGGCCCAATCTTACCCTGCCGTTGAACCTTTGGATGTCCTGCGCGCCCGCGCCGAAGCCGAACGCTCCGTGGCACAAGCCACAGTGGAACGCGCCGCACAACTGCCCGGCCTCAAAGCTTCAGCGCGCACAACCAACAAAGGCAACAGCGCGGGCCTCAACATTTCGAACGATGTGGGCCTTGGCCTCGGCACCGGCGCACGTCTAAAAGCCATCGAAGCGTCCAAAGACATTGCTGCCCGTCAGGTGGACGAAGCCCGCGAAGACGGCGCACGCGCGCGTCAACGTCTTGAGAAGAATATCCAAAGCCTGGAACGCCAAGAGCGCGAGGCCAATACGCTCGCCCGCGAGGGCCGTGAAACCTACAAGCTGTTTGAAGCCCAGTTCCGTGCAGGTCAGCGCTCGGTGCTGGAAGTGGTCGATGTTTACGAACAATCCGTGCTGCGCTCCCTTGACGGCGTCGACGCCAAATACGACAAGCTGCTGGCACAACTAGAGCTCGCCCGTGATCTGGGTCTGCTGGCAGACGGAGACGCAATTTGAGCGACGGGACTTCAAAAGGCAAAGCGCCGGTGGTGCTCTCCATTGCTGCGGTGAAGTCCACCAAAGCCGCCAATCAAGCGCCCGCTCCTGCCGCAACACAAGTTGCTCAAATCACACCCAAAACGGGTGACACTCCGGCGCAAAGTAAAACCGCCGCCACTCCGACGCCATCTGACGCGATCCATGATTTGGTCGAGGCCACCGCCACCCGTATCCAGCATCGCGCCACGCTGATTTCCACCTTGGCCTCACTCAACGGCGTCGACATTCCAGTCACCGATGTGGCTGAGCACATGTGGACCAATGCGCCGGGAGATGTGTCGATCAAGGCGCTGTCTGGTGCCCTCGCCCACGCCGGTGTCGAACCCAAAACCCATCATAAGATGAAAGTCACTGCCGCCGCATGGCCCGCTGTGGCGATGATGAACAACGGCCAGGCCATTCTGGTGCTCTCCCAGGACGAAGACACGCTCTACGTCTATGATGACAGCTGCGCGGACAACCGCGCCGAAGTGCTGGTCTCCGAGTTTGAACCCTTCTTCTCTGGAACCGCCCTACGCGCCAAAGTCTCGCTGCGCCAACTCGCCGAGCGCCACGTGCCCCAAATCGCCGATGGCATGTCTGGTCACTGGTTCTGGGGTGAGTTCACAAAATACCGCCGGCACATGGGCGAAATCATGCTCGGCTCGCTGGTCGCCAACCTTCTGGCCGTGGCTGTCGCGCTGTTCTCGCTGCAAGTCTACGACCGCGTGATCCCGCACCAGTCCCAAGCCACCCTCTGGGTGCTGGCCGTTGGTGCGATCTTTGCCATAGGCCTCGAAGGCCTGCTCAAACTCGCCCGTGCCAAGATGAGCGACGCCGCAGGCCGCCGTATGGAACTCTCCATTCAGCACCGCTTGATGAAGCGCCTGCTGGGCATGCGCTCGGACCGCCGCCCCCTGCCCCCATCCGGCCTGTTTGCGGCGATGCGCGACTTTGGTTCTGTGCGGGACTTCTTCACCTCCACCACCATCTCGGTGCTGGCGGACATGCCATTTATCTTCATCTTCCTTGCGCTGGTCGCCTCAATCGCGGGCAATCTTGTTTGGGTGCTGATGTTTGGCGGCATCCTCATGGTTCTCCCGGCCTATGTGCTGCAAAAACGCATGATCAACCTCTCGCGCGAATCCCAAGGCGCCTCCGCCAAAGTGGGCCGCCTGCTGCAAGAGGTCATTACCGAGCTCGACACCGTAAAAACCCAACGCGGCGAAGACCGCGTGCTGCGCCTGTGGGATGAACTCAACGCTGTCTCCAGCCACTCCTCTGCCGAACAACGCCGCCTCAGCTCCGCCCTGACCTACTGGTCTCAGGGTGTGCAGCAGATGACCTACATCGCCACTGTGGTGATTGGCACCTACCTTGTGTTTGCCGGTGAATTCACCGTCGGGACAATCATCGCTTGCGGTATCCTGACCTCGCGAACCTTGGCCCCACTGACCCAGTTTGCGGGCACTCTGGCGCGCTGGTCCAATGTCAAAGGCGCGCTGGAAAGTCTTGATGCCATTGCCCTTTCTGAACAAGAGAAAGACGGCGAACGCAAGTACCTGCGCCGCGAGAAACTCGAAGGTCAGTTTGAACTGCGCGAGCTGTCCTTTGCTTATGACGAAGACAGTGGCGCCACATTGGACGTGCCGGGCGTGGTGATCAAACCGGGCCAACGTGTCACCATCTTGGGCGCAAACGGCTCTGGCAAATCCACATTGCTGAAGCTCATGGCCGGGCTTTATGGCCCAACCAAAGGCCGTGTGCTGCTGGATGGCACAGACATGGGCCAAATCGACCAACGCGACATCCGCCGCAACATCGGCTACCTCAGCCAGGACGTGCGCCTCTTCGCAGGCTCCCTGCGCGACAACCTTAATCTGACACAGCTCGAACGCGACGACGACCGCCTGATGCAGGCACTCGATTTTGCCGGCCTCGGCCCCTTCCTGCGCAACCACCCGCAAGGTCTCGACCTGCAAATCCGCGACGGCGGCGAAGGGCTTTCCATTGGCCAACGCCAATCCATCGGCTGGGCCCGCCTCTGGCTGCAAAACCCCAGCATCGTTCTGCTGGACGAACCCACCGCAGCGTTGGATCAAACGCTTGAACGCACGCTGGTCAGCCGCCTCTCCACTTGGCTGGAAGGCCGCACCGCCCTCATTGCCACCCACCGCACGCCCATCTTGGCGCTCTCGACCCGCACGCTGATCCTGCAAAACGGCCGCCTTGTGGTCGATGGCCCCCGCGAACAGGTCCTTGCCCACCTCGCCGAAGGCGCAGCAGGATGACCACCTCCGAGTTTGACAACGAAACCGGCCTCGATGAGCAACTCAAAGCCTCCCGCCTGACCATCCGCCTGATTGCCATCGCAGTTGGGCTGTTTGTCCTCTGGGCCGCCTTTGCCTGGGTCGACGAAATTGTGCGCGCGGATGGCCAGGTGGTCTCCTCCTCGCGCTCCCAATCGGTGCAAAACCTCGAAGGCGGCATTCTCGCTGACCTCGCTGTCAAACAAGGCGACCTTGTTGAATCCGGCCAAATCCTCGCCACCCTCAGCGACACCCGCTTCCGCTCCGCCTTTGATGACCTGCAAGACCAGATTGACGCGCTGGAACTGCGCCGCCTGCGCCTTGAGGCCGAGATCGACGGCCAGTTTGCGTTTGACGTGCCCGAGGCCCTCGCCGCCCGCGCCCCGCGCATTCTGGCCTCGGAAAAAGCCCTGATCGAAGCCCGCCAGACCGATATCGACAGCCGCCGCGAGGGTGCGTTTACCCAGCTTGAGCAGGCCCAGGAAGAACTCTCCAACATGGAGCGCCTCTACAAAAAAGAGTTTGTCGCCCTGCTGGAGGTCAACAAAGCCCGCGAGAAAGCCTCTGAAGCTGAGATCCGCTACATGGATATCCTCACGCAGGCCGAACTGGCGCTGGCGGAAGAATACTCCGAGACCTTGAAAGAGATCACCTCTCTGCGCCAAGAAATGCGCCTCGCCCAAGACCAGCTTTCCCGCACCGTGATCACGGCCCCCATGCGGGGGATCGTGAACAACCTCGCCGTGACCACCATCGGCGGCGTTGTCCGCCCCGGCGAAGAAATCTTTGAAATCATCCCCTTGGGTGAAGAACTCTTTGTCGAGGCTCAAGTGCGCCCGGAAAACATCGCCAACGTCGAGCCGGGCCAGGACGCCTCCATCAAGCTCTCCGCCTATGACTACACCATCTATGGCTCGCTCAAAGGCAAGGTGGATTTCATCTCCGCCGACACCTTTGAGGACGAGCGCGACCCGTCTGCGCCGCCCTACTACAAGGTCACCGTGAACGTGAACGCCGACGCGTTAACCGAGCGCCAAAAAGCCATCGAAATCCGCCCCGGCATGCGTGCCACCGTTGAGCTGCACACCGGCTCCAAAACCGTCCTGCGTTACCTGATGAAGCCGCTCTATAAGAGCAAGGAAGCGTTTCGCGAACCTTGAGCTGGGCGGCAGGACCTAGGCAAAGGTCCGGTAACTGACAATGCGCGCGTTCGACAAAACCGCCGTATTGGCCGCTATGCTTAGACAAGCTACTCTAGCGGGTAACGACCTCAAAGTCAGCTTTGGAGCGGTTTGAGGTTTCAGTGTTTTACGGACCGTCCCGCAAGACTCGAAAAAATGCGGCTCATTAGCTATCGTTTGGGCAGGGGAAATTAGCAACGCGCGGCCAGAATAGGTACTATGGCGTCTTTCTCAGCCTTAACCTCAGAACTGACCCTTCCCGCTTCGTCGGAACCGGTAGATTCGAAAATGACCGCAAGCTGTTCAATATCAGCCCGAAACGAGGCCACTTGGGAAATATCGATAAAGCCTTTCTCGGTATTCGAATTCGTGCAACGCTTGCCAAGATGCACAGACAGGCGTTTGGCCGTGTATTCTGCAGTCATTTGAATTGGAGACAATTTTGGAAACACCTGAGTATTACAAAGATTACTTTCGCGAGGGTCCCGTTGGTGGCGACAACGATAAACAACGCGATTTCGCGATCTACCCGCCTGCTGCCACCGGATGGCGGATAGATGCTATCGCCATGAATGCCGCGTGGTTGATCGACAACCTTATGGTCACCTACGAAGGCATCGACGATGAGAACAAAGGAGAAACCCGTACATTCAATAAGAATGGCCAGACGTCAGCCAAGGCGCTTGCGGCTGGCCCGACTGGCAAGCATTGGACAGTTGCAGCCGTGGAGCATTTGACCAAGATAACAGGACGGCATGGCAAAGCTACTACAGGCGATTTGTATGGCGGGTCGGAAAACACGGTCGTGACCCTTAGGGTGGAGGGCCTGAAGGACACTACCGGTGCGGCCGGAGGAGGAGGGGCTGGCTTTAAGGACACGACTGAGCCGTTTGAATTCAACGCCCCATTGGGATTCCATATCGTCGGTTTTTTCGGAACTCTCTTCATCAAAGAAGACCACAGTGAAACTGTCAATAAGCTTGGCGTCCTGTTCGCCCCAATGCCGCAGTTGACCGAGGATGAGAAAAAAAACATCCTCAAAATGAGAAAAGAAAATAAGAACGATGAGGAAATTGCCAAAGAACTCAATAGGCATCTCGATACGATCAAGCAGGTGAACTAGGCCGCTGATATAGTACCACGCAGCCCCCGCTCAAATGCTTCAGTTTGAGCGGGGCACGTCACGCCGCACGACCCACCTCAGATTGGTGTGATGCTCCCTGACTTGACTGTGAAATGTTCGACTTCTGAATTGTTTTTTCGGTCTCTCGACCCGCGATTGCGACTCAATCTCTATTTGTCATCCAGAGATGATGGAGCAATCGGAATGGAGTTCGCTCGATTGCTCACAGAATTTGCGGAAATCCAATGGTTCACCAGGTCGGGTGAATACGTCGACAGCGACTGGCAAAGCCGTAGCTTGAGTAATTGGAAATGCTCAGGAGCAGACCTCTATACAAGTCGCTACATCGATCATTGTGGGCTCAAAGTCGCCGTTCGCTGCTCCCACAAGAACTTGGCAAGTGACAGCCTGCAAGGCTCTCGCCTCCCTCGCCACATTCCCGCCGCACAAATTATCAGCATTGCCTGTGCCACACCCCTTTTCCCCGCAACTCTTGCGTGACTTGGACTGCCCGCTCCCGTACGTCTAACGCACAGCAACAGGAGCCGCCTCCCATGGACCTCACCCACATCTTTACCTTCAATCTCGCCCTGGCGGCCGCCATCGCCAGCCCCGGTCCGGCTTTCCTGATTTCCGTAAAAACCACCCTCACCGGCGGTCGCCGTGCGGGTCTCGCTGTAGGGGCTGGTCTCGCGCTGGTTGCTGCGCTCTGGACCTTGGCGGCGCTCTTGGGGCTCGAGGCCATCTTTGCCGCCTTCCCTTGGGCCTATATTGCCGTGAAAACCATCGGCGCGCTCTACCTGCTCTACATCGCCTACGGCATGTGGCAAGGCGCGCGCGCACCACTTGCGCCCACAGAGGTCAAACCCGCCCGCCACGCCTTCTGGCAAGGCGTCGCCATCCAAATCATGAACCCAAAGTCCGTGCTGTTTGCCGCCGCAGTGCTCGTGGTGATCTTCCCGCCCGGCATGACCTTGGCGCAAAAAGGCTTTGTCTTCGCCAACCACTTGGCCATCGAGCTGATCTTCTACAGCCTGCTGGCCTTTGGCATGAGCACATCCACCGCCCGCAACGCCTACCTGCGCGCCAAGCTCTACCTCGACCGCATCGCCGCTGTGGTGCTCTCCGCCCTCGGCCTACGCCTGTTGTTTGGGCGGTAAACACCCAATGCCGGACATTACTTTTGAAAAGGCCCATGCCATCGCCGCACGGTATGTTGAAGGTATGAGCACTGGTATTGAGGCCGACGCACTGGTTATGTCGCCCACCCCGGTGGCCTTTGGCGACTACGGCTGGGTCTTTGCCTATCAAAACCGCAAATTTCTGGACTCGGGCGATTTTCGGGATGCGATTGCCGGAAACGCTCCCCTGCTAGTGTCCAAAGCCACCGGTGAGATTGTCGTTCTGGGCACCGCATTTTCAATTGATCACTACATAAATGCCTTTCTGGCATTTGGCGACCCGCACTTGGTGGCTGGCTCAACTTTGCAAGTGAAGCATTGGGGAGACGCACCGGCAATGGCTGCCATCAAAGAAATCCGTCAGCATTCTGACTGGGGATTGGCCCGTGCGAAAAAAGCCGTTGATCGCTGCCAAATCGGGGAGCAGCCATTGATCAATTGTAAGTCGGCAAGCGACGCGATGACCTTAGGCGTCAAACTGGAAAAATTAGGTGTGTCAGTCCAACACATCGGCGCCTCACCCTAACAACAAAAAAGGCGGCCCCGAAGGGCCGCCAAGTCAAAGCGGGTGAACCAGAGCAGGAGGCTCTACCCGCCGGCAATCATTTGTTTGAGCGTGTCAGCGCTCAACAGCGTGCCCACAGAGACATTCTTTCCGCCCATCGCCGCCTTGGCAGAGACCACGGACACCACCGCCGGATTGCTGCCATTGGTCAGCGCCAGAACCGGTGCACCAGAGGCGCCAAAATTCACCTCACAGCTCATCACCAGCGTTTCATCCTGACGGGCCAAAACGCGGCACGGATACTCCAAAATGGGATCGGTGCGGCTGTTGATGGTGTAGCTCAACACGCCGAGCATATCGCCGCTGGCTAAGTTGGCGCCGTAGCGCATTGGCAGCACGGAATTCTTGGAAATTGGCTTGCTCAATTTGAGCAACGCAATGTCACTGCCCACCTGGGCTTTGCCTTTGTGACGGTGGATGTAATCCGGATGCGCCGTCGCCACAGAAACCTGACGTATCGCTTTGGCTTTGCCACCTTTCAGGCCTGCCTGAAACTCCATCTGTCCCGGTTTCAGCTTTTTGCCGGTGCGTGGGTTATACAGGCAATGTGCGGCGGTCAGCACAAGAACCGGTGAGATCAACGCCCCGGTGCACATGGCTTTGCCCGACAACATCAAGCGTCCCACGGCAGCCTCTCCCGGCAGTTTCCCTCCGATAGAGGTTTCCCCATGCACAACGCCCGGAAGCAAAGCAGCAAGTGTGGCTAATATTCTAAAGGCGCGCATGGTTTCTCCTCAAATCCTAAAAATCACTTAAACAACCATCTGCGGCGGCAATCGGACCAAATCAGCGCCATTTACGGTCGGTTTCTGGGGCTTGCGGTGTTCGACTTGCGGCCAAACAAAGGCAGGCCCCAAAATCCAAGCGCCGACAATTTGCGTAAAAACCGCTGTATATATAAGGAGCATCCGCGGCACCGTGGTCACAGGCGCTTTGTAAGCGAATGGCATGCAAAACTAGACTCTTGCGCCTGCCCCAATTTCGGCCCATTGCTGCGCTATACTGCGCGACATGAAAGACAGCCTGCATATGACCTCGGATACCTTTGCCCCAACGGTTGAGAACCAACGCCGCTTTCGCGATGCGCTTGGCTGCTTTGCCACCGGAGTGACCGTTGTCACCGTGCCCACGCCCCAAGGCCCGCTTGGCATGACCGCCAATTCATTCTCTTCCGTGTCACTTGATCCGCCGCTGGTTCTCTGGTGCCCGGCCCGCAATTCCGAGCGCCACCCGTTCTTTGCCGGTGCTAGCCACTTTGCCATCCATATGCTGCGCGACGATCAGAGCGCATTGGCCATGGACTTCGCCCGCAACGGCGACCCCTTTGCCACACTGCAACATGGCACCAACGCCGATCACGTACCGCTTCTACCGGATTGCCTTGCGCGCTTTGAATGCCGCACCTACGCGGTGCACGACGGCGGCGACCATGACATCGTCGTTGGCCAAATTGAGCGCCTGTGGATTGGCGAAGGCAAACCTTTGATCTTTGCCCAATCCAACTTCGGCTGCTTTGACGCCAACACCTAAGCCCCCACAATTTCAATCATTTAGACAGCCCCGCTCATGGTGACGCAGGGTTGCGCTTTGCGCATGGCTTTTCCCCACTATTTTTGTTGTGAATCAAAGTGAGCGCTCCATATTGGAGACATAACGCGCAAACACATTACCCCTGACTGCACTGGAGCCTCCCTTGGAACAGTCCGCCCCCCACGTGAACAGTTTTGACGCCATGCTGGCCGCCACCGCGCCGCTGGACCCGATTGCCACCGCCGTTGTGCACCCCTGTGACGCCGCCTCCCTAATCGGCGCACTCGAAGCCCGCGACAAAACCCTGATCACCCCCATTCTGGTGGGGCCCGAAGACCGCATCAAAGCCGTCGCAGCGGAGGAAGGCCTCAACATCGACGGTCTGGACATCATCGACGCAAAACACAGCCACGCCAGCGCCCAGGCCGCCGTGCGTCTTGTGCGCGAAGGCAAGGCCCAGGCCCTGATGAAAGGCGCGCTGCACACCGACGAGGTCATGAGTGCCGTGGTCGACAAGGTCACTGGCCTGCGCACCGAGCGGCGCATGAGCCACGTCTTTGTGCTCGACGTGCCGACCTACCCAAAACCGCTGCTGATCACCGACGCCGCGATCAACATCTTCCCGGACTTGATGGTCAAAGCTGACATCGTGCAAAACGCCATAGAGCTGGCGCACGCGATTGGCGTGGAGGAACCAAAAGTTGCGATCCTCTCCGCGTTGGAAACCATCTACCCCAAGATCCCTTCGACAGTTGAGGCTGCCGCGCTGTGCAAAATGGCGGATCGTGGCCAGATCACTGGCGGCGTGCTTGACGGCCCATTGGCCTTTGACAACGCCATCTCGCGCAAAGCCGCTGACGCAAAAGGCATCAATTCTCCCGTCCCCGGCGAAGCTGATATCCTTGTCGCCCCAGACCTTGAGGCTGGCAACATGATTGCCAAACAGCTGATGTACCTCGCCGGAGCGGACAGTGCCGGCCTTGTGCTGGGCGCCCGTGTGCCCATCATGTTGACTTCGCGCGCTGACGGCACGCTCTCACGTCTGGTCTCAGCCGCATTGGCACAGCTCATGGTGCATCACAATCTGGGTCAGGACTTGATGTAATGGGTGAAAAAAACGACGCCTTTCTGGTCCTGAACGCGGGCTCATCCTCCATCAAGTACGCCGTCTATGGAGTTGATCTACAAGTAATTTTGAACGGTCAAGTCGACCGCATCGGCCTAGATCCTCAATATCATGGTGGTGCCAGCGACATCGACGTACCGGTAGCAGACAACGCCACCCACGCCGAAATTCTCGACTGGCTGCTGACCCATATTGCGGGCCTGTCCGACAACCTTAACATCATCGGTGCGGGCCACCGCGTTGTACACGGCGGACAGGACTTTTCCGCCCCCGCGCGTGTCACAGACGCGGTCATCGCCAAATTGCGCACCCTCGCGCCGCTGGCGCCCGGCCACCAGCCGCACAACCTCGCAGGCATCGAGGCCGTTGGTCGCCGCTGGCCCAACATCCCGCAGGTCGCCTGCTTTGACACCGCTTTTCACCGCACCCAGCCGCGCATCGCGCAACTGTTTGCCATCCCCCGCACCTTCTCTGACGATGGTGTGTTGCGTTACGGCTTCCATGGGCTCAGCTACCACTACATCTCCACGCAACTGCCGCACCATCTGGACCAGCCCAACGGCAAGGTAATTGTCGCGCATCTCGGCAACGGCGCCTCCATGTGCGCCATGCAAAACATGAAAAGCGTTGCCACCACCATGGGTTACACCGCATTGGATGGTCTGGTCATGGGGCGACGCTGCGGTGAACTTGACCCCGGTGTTATCTTCCACATGTTGCGTGATCGCGGTATGTCCGTGGCCGAGATCGAAGACATCCTGGGCACCAAGTCCGGCCTGCTGGGTGTCTCGGATATCAGCTCCGACATGCGCGACCTCTTGGCCTCCGACAACCCTGCCGCCGCCGAAGCCGTGGATCTGTTTGTCTACCAGGCCTGCAAGAAAATCGGCGCACTGGCGGCTTCCATGGGCGGCGTTGGCGCGATTGTCTTCACCGGTGGCATTGGCGAAAACTCCGCCGCCATCCGTGCCCGAATCCTGCAAGGCTGCGCTTGGCTTGGGGCTGATCTTGACGACACAGCCAACACCTCCGGAGCCGCGCGCATCACCACAGCTGACAGCCGCCTCGCTGCCTTTGTCATCCCCACAGACGAAGAAGGCATCATCGCAGGAGAAACCCAGCGTTTGGTTGGCGGCTAGAAATTGGCGCAGCACTTATGACGGGCGCACGCAACTCACCTAATGACAACTCACCAAAACAGAAATAGCTTACGCCCATGGATTTGTTTGAACGCTTTGTCACCCTCTGGGTTGTGATCGACCCAATTGGCACTATCCCTGTCTTTATCGCCGTCACCGCCGCGATGACCGCCCCTGAACGCCGTAAAACCGCGCTGCTTGCCGCCGCTGTTTCCGCAGGCGTTCTGCTGTTCTTCCTGATTTTTGGCCAACTGCTGATCGACGGCCTTGGCATCAGCCTTTTGTCGTTCCAAATCGCCGGCGGCATTGTGTTGTTCCTCTTTGCCCTCACCATGATCTTTGGCGAAAGCAAACCAGAACGCGACAAACACGCCGCCGACGCAGATGCGGAGCTGGACGAAAAGCCCTCACCGGCGGTCTTCCCCCTTGCGGTGCCCTCTTTGGCCAGCCCCGGCGCCATGCTTGCGATTGTGCTTTTGACCGACAACAACACCGTGTCGATCCCGGATCAGGCGATCACCGCCGTGGTCATGCTGGTGGTTCTGGCCATTGCCTACCTCTGCATGCTGGCCGCTGGCCCGATCATTCGCGTGATTGGCAACTCCGGCGCAGCAATTGTCAGCCGCGTCATGGGCATGATCCTTGCCTCCGTTGCCGCCGACCTCGTGATTGGCGCTCTTCTGGAGATCGGCAAAACCGGCTTGGTTTAACAAAAACGGCCAGCGCCCATTTCGGGAGGCTGGCCGTTTAACTTTTGGACCATCTCAATTCGCACCACCGCAAAACAGTCGCGAAACCGACGTCATACCGACGTCCAAAACGCTGACAAGTCCGCCGGTTAACGCACCGCTCTAAAGGTCGATTTCAATCATGCCACCGGCCTCTTTTGCCCGGCTCTGACAGAGGATCACCGAGGTCTCACGCTGCTTGTTGGAAAGCACAAAATCACGGTGTTCCACCTCACCGGAAACAAGCCCACATTTGCAGACACCACAAATCCCGTCAGCACATTTCACGTCCACATGCACGCCGTTCTCGAGCAGCACGTCAGTCGCAATTTTATCTTCAGGAACAAGTAGTTCCCGACCATCCTTAAGCTTCAACGTGAAGTCAAAGTTCTCATAGTCCGGCTGCTCCGGCACATTGAAATATTCTAAGTGCCGCGCCTCTTCCGGGAAGCCCTGACGTGTGGCAGCATCCATCACGCCCTCCATGAACCGATCCGGCCCACAAGTGTAGACATGCCACCCATCTTGATAACCGCTCAGAACCGTATCCAGATCCGCCCGCGTACCTTTGTCAGAGAAATGGAACTGAACCTTGTCAGCCCAGGGCATCGCCTTGAGATCATTGATATATCCAGCCCCATCTTCGCGGCTAGCCGAGTAATGTAGAGCAAAATCATGGCCCAGATCATGCAAGCGGTGGGCAAAGGCAATCATCGGTGTGATTCCAATACCGCCGCCCATCAGGAAGCTCTTGGTGGCCTCCTCAACAAGCTCGAAATGGTTGATCGGTTTAGAGACAAAAACCTTACGCCCTTCGCGGAAAATCCTGTGCAGGAAGGCACTTCCGCCCCGCCCTTCGTCTTCGCGCAACACACCGATCTGATACTTTGACCGATCTTTAGGATCTCCGGACATGCTGTATTGGCGCAGAAACTCCGGTGCAACCAACACATCCAAATGCCCACCGGCCGTCCATTCCGGCAGCTCGCCGCCGTCCAATGTCTGGAATTCGTATTTGGTCACATCCGCCGTCATCGGCTCCACATGTGAGATTGTCACCTGCACCACCGGCGCATCTTCGGCGTCCGGCACCACATAGCGGTCAATCACGCTGTCATCACCTGAAGCCACGCGTATCTTGTACTCATCAGCAGAAACCATTGATTCGTAAGCCTGAATCCCGGCCTCTCGGTCCATTGGGAACGGATAGGGCCAAGGATGCGGAGCCAGCGCCGCCGGATACACTGCCAGCGTCTGATCCTCATACTTCAGGTCCAGATCTTTCTGCAAATCCCGACGGTTGAGCGGATGTTGCGTTGGCCGATACGCCCCGTCTTCTTCCAGTTCAATATCCCACCACCACTTCTTGGTGTCGTTCAATCCACCATTGCCCACGGCGTCGTCCAGCTTTGCCAAAGGCTTCGCAAGGCTTGGGAAATTGCTTGCCGCCCAACGGAATGGAGCTTCGGCAAACAACCCTTCTAGGTTCCAAGGGCAGGTTTTCATACACCGCCCGCACATCGACCCACCCGGCGTGGTGATCCGATAGGTCGCACATTTTTGGCTGTCAGACTTCCAAATCTCATAGCCGTTGAACATCCGTTTCGGACCTGCGGTAATCGCACCAGAGGGGCACTCCCGCGCACATTTGTTGCAGTTCTCACAAAAATTTTGCAGCCCAAAATCAATCGGTTGATCGTGATCCATCGGCATATCCGTGGTCACAGCACCCGACTTCAAGCGCGGCCCAAGATACGGGTTCAGGATCACTTCGCCAATCCGGCTCACCTCGCCTAGTCCAGCCAACAGCAACAGAGGTGGTTGCAGCACTTCGCCATCCATCACCGTATGCGCCTTGGCCTTGTAGCCGAGATTGCGAATTTGCTGCGCAATCACGCCGCCAAGTAGCGAGAACCGCAGATACGCCCGCATCGATTGCGCCACGCTGATCCAGTCATCGCCGCTGGCGCCTTCCATGGTCTCGTAACCCTGATCCACAATCATGCTGATTGCATTGTCATGGATTGGATTGATCGGCGTGCCAGTCGCATCGTGGCTGTACCACGCCCACTCCGGACAGCGGCTCAAGCCCACAGCATCCACCCCAAGGAAGTAAGTTGCCGCCTTGAGGTTCGCGGCGTTACGTTCTGAATCCGTTGGTTTTTTGACCTCTGCGCTTGCGCCATCTTGCAACAACACAAACGCGCCAAGGGCCCGCCGCTGCGCCATACTTGGCGCGGCTTTACGCACGTAGTAGCCACCCTTGGCCGCGTCCTGCAGAGACTTGCCCATGTCCCCAAACTGTGCCCGCGCAAACAGATCCGCCCGCTTGGGCACCCGCGCGACATTGGCCTCATCTATGTAAGTTGTGGGCGTCTCAACACGTTTCAAACGCTCAAACGGCTGCGCACCTTTCACATAGTCCCGATTGCGGAACGGGTCCTGAGTCATCGCCGATTTGGCAAAACCTTTGCCCACCCACCAGGCCGGTCCCTGCGTCTTGAACCAAGGTTGCTCCGCCATGGGAGCCAATGCCCCATCATGCGCCAATTCCATATCGGTGGTGATCACCGCCAACCCATAACGCGTGCCCAGCCACGGCGCCACCAGGGTGCCATCTTCACAGCTCACCAAACCAGCAGACAGCGCGACCTTACCCAGATCCACATCTGACGACGTTGCTGTATGGGCCTTCGCGCCAAAGCCCAACAACCTGATATAATTGGCAATAACCACAGCGCTTTCCGTGGCCCGCAAACAGGCACGGTGATCTTGGGCATTCAAAATCCAGTCGCTGCCGGGCTCACCCCGTTCCGGGTCTCGGTGATGTTCAATCAAGAACACCAGCGCATGTTTGTGACCTTCGATGGAACTGGGCGGCATCTCCATACTGTCTTTCAGATCCGCCATGATCAGGTCGATGCCCGCCGCCAGCGATTTGATCTGTCGCGTCCGCAGCGCCTCCGCCAAACGATCAATATCAGGGTTACGCCGTGGAACATCCAGGCGCGCCTCCGCCGTCAGCGGCCCCACACCCACCATCGAGACATCGTTGAAATATCCAAATGATTTCAGATGATTTGCCCGTTCCACCGGATCGGACGGCACCTCGGATTGCACGCCGTTCACCATGCCATCGCGCAGCGCATCCATCATCGCCTGGAACTCACCCATGGCATTCACAATGCTCTCGGGCTGGTCTGGCCGGTGAAAGCTCATCACGGGATCATCTGGCACATTGCGCCAGGCAGCAGTGTCCTGCCGCTTTAGTCGTTCCAATGGGTACGGGCCCAGGTGTACTGGCCGCGCCTTGTCGGAAAAAAACTTGATCCCCATGGTATTCCTTCGCGCTGGTCCACCGCGCCATCCCCGGCGCGGCAGTTCTTAACAGGTTCAGTACGTCAGCTTTTTGTAACCATCAACGCCAGTTCGACCGGCGCAAGCCCCTCAATTGTGCCGTGGATATTATCTCCCGCCACAACCGGCCCTACCCCAGAGGGCGTGCCTGTCATCACCACATCCCCCGGCCCCAGATGGTAGAACTTTGACAGATGCATCACTATTTCAACTGGCGACCACACCATATCGCGCAGCTCCCCGTGCTGACGTTGCTCCCCGTTCACGCGCAGCCCAATCTCTTGATCGGCAACCGTAAACTCCCCCGAGCGCGTCATCTCCGCAAACACGGCTGAGCCTTCAACATCTTTGCCCAACGACCACGGTCGCCGATGGTCTTTGCCATCCTGCTGCCGATCCCGCCGTGTCATATCGAGCGCGCAGCCATAGGCAAAAATCGCAGTTGCGGCCTCCGCTTCATCGGCCTCAAACACTTCCGCCCCGATGGCAAAAGCCAGTTCCATTTCGTGATGATAATTTGACGTGCCCGCGGGATAAGCCAGCGCCGCGCCGCTCAAAACTGCATGCATCACCGACTTGGTAAAATACCACGGCGCTTCACGATCCACTTCCCCACCCATCTCGGCAGCATGAGCCGCATAGTTGCGTCCAACGCAGAAAATACGGCGCACCGGATAAACGGCGTCTTCTCCCTTTACAGGAACCGCAAAAACCTCTTGTGGATCAAACAAATAGCGCATGGTCAGTCCTCCCTGGTCCCGCACGGAAACAAGGGGACAGGTCGTTTTAGCGCTATCAGCCGTCAGAAGGAAGCCAACTCACACAGACGTCAGGCAAACAGGAAGTTGCGCGGATCCGCCACCTGCGCCAGCGTCAGCTCGCCTTGCAGCAACATCCCGCCATGATCTCCCACATAGATCACAATGCCCTGTTCCACTTGGGAAATTGTCAGGTCATCAATCGATGAGATGTCATCATAGTCCAGCGAGATCATATCTTTACCGGGCTCAAAGTCGGTGATGATGTCACCATCCATCATATCTTCAAGCTCAAAGGCAAAGGTGTCAGCCCCATTGTAACCGGTCATGATGTCGCGTCCGTTGCCACCTTTCAGCGTGTCATTCCCTTGACCGCCATTCATGCTGTCATTGTCATCACCGCCGCGCAGAACGTCATTACCTTCATTGCCCAACAGCGTGTCCGCGCCTTGGTTGCCGGAAATGCTGTCATTGCCTTCGCCAGCCTTCAGGCTGTCGTCGCCTGCATGACCATAAAGCGCGTCATCGCCTTCATCGCCATAAAGGTAGTCATCTTGTTTGCCACCTTCGATGCGGTCATTGCCATCGCCGCCACGCACAGTGTCAAATCCACCGTTTGCGATGATATTGTCATTGCCCGCAAGCCCTTCCACTGAGTCATTGCCACCCTCGGTTACAATCTCATCGTCGCCGGGTGTCCCTTCAACCACTCGCCCTTCTTCCGCTGGCGGTGGTGGTGACGAAAAAGAAAACTCAAAGACCAACTGCACCATCTCATAGGGATTGAGGGATAGCGTCATGTCCGCACTGTCCACTTCGACATCGGTCACTGTGGCGCGCACATCGTACTCGTTGAAGTAATATGGCTCGCCATCAATGATCGTGCTTTCTGCCTGAACATACTCACCGTCGTCCCGATACACCCCGTCGGAGCTGTCCGCAGACCGATCATAGCCCACTTTCACGCCATAAGCGTTCTCATACCCGGACACCAAGGTCGACAGATCCAAGTCCAGATCCACTGCTTCGCCAGTCCGCGACGCCACCTGCACCACAACTTTGCCACCATCTTGGTACGCCTGAATTTCCATACGGCCATCGTCATTGGAGAAGTTGGTCTCCAATAGTTGCAAGCCAACCAGCTCTGAGGACATCACATCATAAGTTGCGCCCCGCACCGAGTTCACAACCCATCCGTCTTCATTCAGGATCGGCATATCCGACCGTGTCCCGGCCAGCATCGACGTGGTGTTGTGCACCACTGGCCACCCATGTGCTGCATCCGCGCCCCAGCTGACCATATACTCCATCATCTCCGGCAGGATGCCGGCAGAGCGAATGCCATTTTGCTCCAAATTGGTGGTGCGGATGTTCCACTCGGTCACATGCAAATCGAGCTCTTTGTCAAAATTGGCTTCCCAAATGGCATAGTCGTTAGGAATAAAGCCCTGCTCATCGCCCGCGCCGGTGAACTCATCATAGTCTCGGCGGTAGTAATAGTGCTCCACCACCCCATCGATGGCGTCACGCGCCGCCTCAGACAGATGGTCAATGATATGCTGGTTGGCGTCATCCCGGCGCTCGCCAAACGGGCGATCATCCACAGAAGAGTGATATTCACTGCCGTCGTTGGGTGTGGCCATCTGCACAATGATGCTTGGCTGATCGTCTTCAGACACGCCGGCCCGCTCCATGCCTTCCGCCAAAGCCCGCGCGGCAATATCAGCCTTGGTGCCATAGCTGGTCTCGCCAATGGCCCAATATTCATTGCCAATCTCTAAAGCCTCAATTTGGTCAGCGTAGTCCGTAACCATAATCTCGGCAAAGCGGGCGATGTCGTCGTATTTATCTTCATATTCTTCAATGGTATACAGCTTGGTTGCGATCACCATGGTGACTTTCACGTCAGTGCCATTGTCATGTGCAGCAATCGCAGCATCCAGGGCATTACGCACCTCTTCGCGCAGCACCATCTCGCCATCTTCGTTTTCTTCCAGCTCAATCACATTGAGCCAGTCAACACCCTCATTTTCACCATCCAGAGAGTCGCCTTGACCAGCCGGGAACCGGAAGTTTTGGATCTCAAGCGCCCGCGCGCCTTCAACATAATTCTCCAGCGGCACGCCCATATCGGTGTTCACACTAAAGACCGTATTGGCACCAAACATTTCCTGCGACACCACCATGCCTGTGCCAGAGGAACTCTGGAGTGTCATGGACATCTGCGTCGCATCATTGCCGCTGGTTGGCGCTGCGGTGGTGGTCGGAGACGGATCAAAGTTGCCAATCCACAAAGTGTGGTCGTTGATCAAATCAGCATCCACGCCATGCATAACCGCCATCATTCGGCCGTCATATTCCAAGATTGCGTCAGCGCCGTTCTCATCCTGATAAATCACCAGGTTTTCAGCCACGTCCTCCGCGCTCAGGGGCGTGCCATCGGCCCCCAGAAGTGTCAGGAATTCCACCTCCTGATCCGCGGTTGAGAATTCGTATCCATAGATCTCCACCGGCGCCATGCCGTCCTCTGTTGGCACATAAATATCATAAGTGTCCCGGCCTTCTTGACCGCCAATGAAATCGCCATCATCAGCAATAAAATGGTCATTGCCTGCGCCGCCTAACGCGATGTCTTGCCCCTCAGAGCCGGCCACGCTGTCAACGGTGTCGATCACATCGTTCCCTTCACCACCATCCAGCGTATCACCACCCAGACCGCCAATCAGGGTGTCATTCCCCAACCCACCGTTCATGTCATCGTTGCGGACAACATCCCCAGCATCCCCCGTCAAAAGATCATCGCCATCCAGACGCCCAGTCAATTCAGGTGAGAAGTTGCCCAGCCAGTTGGAATCAGACCGAAAGTCTTGCGCCTCATATCCTTCGATGATCACCACCAACTGATCATCAAAGAAAATATTGACGCCGGTGCCATCCTCATTGTCTTCCAGACGCCCTTCGTTCTCCAGAATCTCATAACTTGGAATCAAGTCACCGTTCTCATCCAGCAGCGACAAAAGATCCGTCGCCAACTCTGAGCCGGGCGGATGAAACAAATCAAAATCCGTGATCGTAACAGGTGCGCCACCAACCACCACGCCAAAGCGGTTTACGCCTTCGCCGCCAGTCAGAACATCGCCATCATCCCCAACAAGCCGATCGTTTCCAATGCCTCCAAGCAATGTGTCCGGCGCGGACTCTTCCGCCAAATCATCCAGTCCAACCAGTATATCATCGCCTTGATCGCCGCGCAGGTAGTCGGCCCCGCTTCCACCAACCAGGGCATCATCCCCCGGAGAGCCAATCAGTGTGTCGTCACCAGCATTACCAAATAGGAAATCGTTGCCCTTGCCACCCTTGATCAGATCGTTGCCGTCATTGCCGCTGACAACATCAACACCGTAGCGCCCCAAAATCACGTCGTCGCCATCGTCGCCATCTATCAGGTCGTTGCCGGAAGACCCGTCCAAACGGTCGTTTCCGCCAGCGCCGGTCATTGTGTCATCGCGCAGCGTCCCGATCAGTGTGTCATCATCCTCAGCACCCGTAATTTCTTCTCCTGGATTGGCTACAAGCGGCTCCTCATCTGAGGTGTCTGCGCCCCAACCCAAGTCATCCAAAATGTCCTCAATGTCGCGAACCACATCGCCCGTGGTGTCGCCGGAGCCATCCCCGCCGGTCACTGTGTCATCGCGGGTGTCCGGCGTGCCGTCGCCGGTGTCGTCATCAGTGGGCGTGGACGGGTCCACGACGCCTGCAGTAAGCCCGGCCAGCAAAGGCAATAAAACGCTCAAAAACAACATAGACTGCCCCCACAGGATTTGTTGGATGTTCAAAAAGTATTTGAAATAGTGCCAGTGCCTATAGCCTACCGCCAAAATTGTGTAAGCGTTAAGGAAAATTCAATACGAACTGTTTCGAATTCAGGAACAATGGCGCCAGCGCAAGCAATCACCCTGGCCCCAACCCAAGCCGACGCTGGCAGAATATCAGCCACAGCTCCCGCTTTCAGGGGCAAAATTTGTCTTCCTCGCGTGCCTGAGGTTGATCCGATTCCGACTCCAAGTGGAGCATTTTCGCGCATGACCGAACATTTCGAACATCGACAGAATCGCAAAATGGACAACAGTCCCCCTTCAATATGACCCCTGACGCAAAGTAAAAGTTTGCTTTTTCATGATACATTGCAATTACTTAAACCAACAACCCCCCGCGACACTCGCGAACTACTAAATTATTAGTTGACTGAAAAAAGCGCATTTGACACCTTTAGACATCCGGTCTGCTAGGCTGGTCTACAAACAATTGGGAGGACAAGATGCGTAAGTATCTTATCTCCGCCGTCGCGGCGTCTGCCGTGATTGCGGGTACACAATCGCTACATGCCGACGACGCGGCAGCAAAACGCTGGATCGATGCAGAATTCCAGCCGTCTTCGCTGTCCAAAGACGCGCAGATGGGCGAAATGCAGTGGTTCATCAAAGCTGCGCAGCCCTTTGAGGGCATGGAAATCAACGTGCTGTCGGAAGGCATTCCGACTCATGGCTACGAGGCCGAAGTTCTGACCAAGGCCTTTGAGGAAATCACCGGCATCAAGGTCAACCACCAGATCCTTGGCGAAGGCGAAGTGGTTCAGGCTGTGCAAACACAGATGCAGACCAAGCGGAACCTCTATGACGGCTACGTCAATGACTCCGACCTGATCGGCACCCACTCGCGTCTGCAACTGGCGTACAACCTGACCGATATGATGGAAGGTGAATGGGCGGGCACAACCTCCCCAACCCTCGATCTGGCTGACTTCATGGGCACCCAGTTCACCACCGGTCCGGACGGCGATCTGTATCAGCTGCCAGACCAGCAATTTGCCAACCTCTACTGGTTCCGCAAAGACTGGTTTGAGCGCGCTGACCTGCAAGAGTCTTTCAAAGCCAAATACGGCTATGACCTCGGCGTGCCGGTAAACTGGTCCGCGTATGAAGACATCGCAGAGTTCTTCTCCAAAGACGTGAAGACCATCGACGGTGTCGCTATCTACGGTCACATGGACTACGGCAAGCGCGCGCCTGACCTTGGCTGGCGTATGACCGACGCATGGCTCTCCATGGCGGGCGCCGGCTCCAAAGGTGAACCAAACGGCGTGCCTATCGACGAATGGGGCATCCGCATGGAGGAAGGCTCCTGTAACCCGGCTGGCGCATCTGTCACCCGCGGTGGTGCTGCCAACGGTCCAGCTGCGGTTTATGCAATCCGCAAATGGGACGAATGGCTGCGCAACTACGCCCCTCCCGGTGCGGCGTCTTATGACTTCTACCAGTCTTTGCCTGCACTGGCACAAGGCAACGTGGCCCAGCAAATCTTTTGGTACACCGCCTTTACGGCAGACATGGTGAAGCCACAGTCTGAGGGCAACAACACCGTAGATGCTGACGGCAACCCACTGTGGCGTATGGCTCCAAGCCCACACGGCCCCTATTGGGAAGAAGGTCAGAAGGTTGGCTATCAGGACGTTGGCTCCTGGACTTTCCTGAAGTCCACCCCATCGGATCGTGCACAGGCCGCCTGGCTTTATGCCCAGTTCGTGACCTCCAAAACTGTTGATGTGAAAAAGTCCCACGTGGGTCTGACCTTCGCGCGTGACAGCTCTGTGAACCACGAAAGCTTCACCGAACGTGCCCCCAAACTGGGTGGCCTGGTTGAGTTCTACCGCTCACCTGATCGTGTGGCTTGGTCGCCAACCGGTGTGAACGTGCCGGACTATCCAAAGCTGGCGCAAATCTGGTGGCAGCAGATTGGTGACGTGAACTCCGGTGCCTTTACACCGCAGGAAGCGATGAACCGTCTGGCCGAAGAAATGGACATCACCATGGCCCGTATGCAGCGCGCAGACGAAGCCCAAAATGTCTACGGTGGCTGCGGCCCACGTCTGAACGAAGAGAAAGACGCGGAGTGGTGGTTTGCCAACGGCGGCGCCAAGCCAAAGCTGGACAACGAAAAGCCACAGGGTGAGACCGTCAACTACGACGACCTCGTTGCCCGCTGGAACTCTAACTAAGCGTTCCTCCAGACCTTTCACTCCCCGTGAAATTGGTCGAACCGGCCGGGGCTTTCCGATAAAGCCCCGGCCACCCTGCCCACCTCCCTCCAAAACAGGGCCCCTCCTCCACAGGGCGACACAAGGATCAATAGGTGCATCCATGGCACTGGAAATAAAGAATATTACAAAGATCGTGCAAGGTGTGACACACATCAAACCCACGACCCTCACGTTGAGAAAAGGCCACTTCAACGTGCTGCTGGGCGAAACCGGCGCTGGCAAAACCTCTCTGATCAAGATGATGGCGGGACTTGATCCCATCGCCTCCGGTCAGATCCTCATGGAGGGCGAAGACGTCACTGCCCTTACCACCCAGAAACGCAAGATCAGCCTCGTGCACCAGTTCTTCGTGAACTACCCGCACATGACCGTGTTTGAGAACATCGCCTCACCTTTGAAGGTTGCTGGCATGGCCAAATCCGAGATTGCAGACCGCGTGGCTGAAGCCGCAGACATCCTGCAACTTGGCCCGATGCTACAGCGTCGCCCACATGAGCTCTCCGGTGGTCAGCAACAGCGCTGCGCCCTCGCCCGCGCCATTGCCAAAGAAAGCCGCGCGGTGTTTTTGGATGAGCCGCTGGCCAACTTGGATTACAAACTGCGCGAAGAGCTGCGCGAGCAGCTGCCAGAGCTTTTTGCCGGTCGCGGTGCAGTGGTGGTTTATGCCACCTCTGAGCCCGAAGAAGCGCTTCTGCTTGGCGGCGAAACCGCCCTGATGGTCGATGGGTCCGTGGCCCAGTTTGGCACAACCGCTGACATCTACCGCGCGCCAGCGTCTCTGACCGCCGCAAGCGTGTTCTCGGACCCGCCCATTAATCACGCCCCGGTGACCAAACGCGGCGACGCGATGCATCTCGGCAACCTAAGCTGGACAGCCTCCGGCGACGCTGCAGGCCTCAGTGATGGCGACTACGTCATGGCTGTGCGCCCCCACCACGTCTTGCCACATACCCATGACGGCGCGGATGTCTCCTTGACTGGCCGGATTGGCGTGACCGAACTCTCCGGGTCTGAAAGCTCGGCCCACTTTACGTTTGGCGGCAACAGCTGGGTCAGCCTCGCCCATGGCACCCATCCGTATCGGATTGGTGAAGACCACGATTTCTTCCTCGATCCCACCACCTGTTTTTATTTTGCGCCCGACGGCGCCCGCGTCGGCTAAGGGGCACAAAGAATGGCGAAAATCACTCTCAAAAATCTACGGCACAGTTATTATCCCAATCCCAAGGGACCGGATGACTTTGCCCTCAAAGAAGTTGATCTGGATTGGCAAGATGGCGGTGCCTACGCTCTGCTGGGCCCGTCTGGTTGTGGCAAATCCACGCTTCTCAATATCATCTCTGGCTTGCTGGAGCCGTCTGAAGGCCAAATCCTGTTTGATGGCCAAGACGTCACCAAACTGCCGCCTGATCAGCGCGACATCGCGCAGGTGTTCCAGTTTCCGGTGATCTACGACACGATGACCGTGCGCCAGAACCTCGCGTTCCCGCTCAAGAACCGCGGCGTCGATCCGGCCACCATCGAAAAGCGCGTGGCAGAGATTGCCGAGATGTTGGAAGTCACCGACATTCTGGACCGCAAGGCCGCCGGTTTGTCGCCTGACAGCAAACAGAAAATCTCAATGGGCCGCGGCCTGGTGCGCGATGACGTGAACGTTGTCATGTTTGACGAACCGCTCACCGTGATCGACCCGCACCTGAAGTGGAAACTGCGCACCAAGCTCAAAGAGCTGCACCAACGCGTGTCCCACACCATGATCTACGTGACCCACGACCAAACCGAAGCGCTCACCTTTGCGGATCAGGTTGTGGTCATGCAAGACGGCGAAGTGGTACAGATCGGCACGCCTGAGGAACTGTTTGAACGCCCAGCACATACCTTTGTGGGTCACTTCATCGGCTCCCCCGGCATGAACGTTCTGCCCGCGACGGTCGAAAACGGCCAAGCGCTGTTCAACGGCACACCCGTCGCGCTGGAAGGCCCCATCCATCCAGACACCAAAGGCACGCTGGAAATTGGCATCCGCCCGGAGTTTGTGGCGCTTGGCGACACCGGCATCGCGGGCACGGTCACGCGCGTCTCTGATGTGGGTCGCCACGCCGTGGTGCAAGTCACAATTGCCGGCACCAAAATCTCCGCTGTGGTCAACGGCTCCCCGCCTGCCACCGGCGACACCGTGCACTTGCAATTCGCGCCCGATCAAACCCGGCTCTACGCCAACGGCTGGATTGCCTCCACGCCAGCGCAAAAGGAGAGCGCAGCATGAAAACCGAAAACCAAAAAGCCTGGTTCTTCGTGGCCCCGGTGCTGCTGCTTGTGGCCTTTAACGCCATCATTCCAATGATGACAGTGGTCAACTACTCGGTGCAAGAAACCTTCGGCGACAACCTCTTCTTCTGGGAAGGGCTCACCTGGTTTGAGCAAATCTTACGGTCTGACCGCTTCCATGCCGCGCTGGGTCGACAGTTCTTCTTCACCTTCATGATCCTGATCATCGAAGTACCACTGGGCATCGCCATCGCGCTGGCCATGCCGCGCCAAGGATTCTGGGTACCGGTATGCCTCGTGCTGATGGCGCTGCCGATGTTGATCCCGTGGAACGTGGTGGGCGCGATGTGGAACATCTTTGCCCTGCCTGACATTGGTCTGCTCGGCTACTTCCTGAACCACGTGCTTGGCATCAACTACGACATGACGCAGGACCCTGTCGCGGCCTGGATCACCATCATTGGCATGGATGTGTGGCACTGGACGTCGCTGGTGGTGCTGCTGGCCTACGCCGGTCTCGTCTCGATCCCTGACGCCTATTATCAGGCGGCCAAGATCGACGGTGCCTCCAACTGGTCGGTGTTCCGCTACATCCAACTGCCCAAGATGAAGAACGTCCTGACCATCGCCATCCTCCTACGCTTTATGGACAGCTTCAACATCTACACGGAACCCTTCGTGCTCACCGGCGGTGGCCCCGGCAACTCCACCACGCTGCTGTCCATCGATCTGGTGAAAATCGCATTGGGTCAATTTGACCTCGGCCCAGCCGCCGCGATGAGCCTCATCTACTTCGCAATCACCCTCTTTGTGTCCTGGCTGTTCTATACGCTAATGACCAAAGACGACCTGAACTAAGGAGAGCGATCATGCGCAAAAGATCACTCGTTCCAATCCTCTATATCTTCTTCCTGATGCTGCCGATCTACTGGCTGGTGGCGATGAGCTTCAAAACCACCAACGAGATCCTCTCCGGGTTTTCGCTCTTCCCCCAGACATTCACGCTGGAAGCCTACATCACGATCTTCACCGATCCGACGTGGTATTGGGGCTACATCAACTCGATCATCTACGTGTCGCTGAACACGGTGATCTCCATCGCGGTCGCCCTGCCCGCAGCCTATGCCTTCAGCCGCTACCGCTTCCTGGGCGACAAACAGCTGTTCTTCTGGCTGCTGACCAACCGCATGGCACCAGCCGCCGTGTTTGCCCTGCCCTTCTTTCAGCTCTACTCCGCTGTGGGCCTGTTTGACACGCACCTCGCCGTAGCCTTGGCGCACTGTCTCTTCAACATCCCGCTTGCCGTGTGGATTCTAGAGGGCTTCATGGGCGGCGTGCCCAAAGAACTGGATGAAACCGCTTATGTGGACGGCTACTCCTTCCCGCGCTTCTTCCTGACGATCTTCATCCCGACAATTAAAGCTGGCGTGGGCGTGGCCGCCTTCTTCTGCTTCATGTTCTCATGGGTGGAGCTGCTCTTGGCCAAAACCCTCACCGCAGTGGCCGCAAAACCCATCGCCGCCACGATGACCAAGACTGCGTCTTCGGCTGGTTACGAGCTGGGCCTTCTGGCCGCTGCAGGGACGCTCACCATCATCCCGGGCGCCATCGTGATCTATTTTGTCCGCAACTACATCGCGAAGGGCTTCGCGATGGGGAGAGTTTGATATGTTAAGCTGGATGGCATGGACCTGGCCCACAGCCGCAATCTTCATTGTACTTTTTAGTGCCATTGGAACCTTGATCGCAATTGAGATCAAACACCCCGGCGGGGCCGAGCGCAAAGGTGTGCTTGGGCTTGTGACCACGCGAGGCGACCGGCTGTTCCTCACGTGCTTGGGTGGTAGCTTCATCTTCCTCGCCTGGCTGGGCCTGATGGGCGAACCGCTCTGGTGGCCACTTGGTCTGGCAATGTGCTGGGGCACTTTCTGCTTCTGGAAGGTCTGACCAAAACCCCACAACAATCGTCAATGGGCAGCGCCGAACAAAGCGCTGCCCTTTGTGTTTCGCAAGAGCCGCGCTCTCTGGTACTGGCCGCAGACACAGATGCCTCCGGCGCGGACATTTAAGGATAGAAGAAGGCTAGGCCCTTTCACTTCTCCTTCGTGGAATATCTCGGGGGAGTCGCCATCGGCGACGGGGGCTGCGCCCCCATGCCTTACCCTCCGGAAAGAATTCTTAATGCGGTCAGCTTCCCAAAAGACGCACCTCCGCAAAACAACCGCGATACAGATGCCATACCGACGTGGATTTTCATGGGTTAACGGCCCCGCCACAAAGCACTGTGACGAGGCCGCTTTCTAAGTTTCTGACAGCTTTACCAGCTGCGCTGCGCCAACGTGTTGAGCTCGTTGAGACGATCCAGATTGGCTACCGTGCTGAGCATAATCCGCTCATGGCTCCAGTCCTCTGGCTCGGTCAAGGACACCGCACCAAGCAGCACCACACCAGCCATCAGAACCGACATACCAGCCCCCAGAACAAGCGCCTCTTTGGCCGGATCATCCTGATCCCGCGCGATCTCCAGAATGCGGTCTTTTAGCATTGAGCGTCGTGACAGGAACGGCACTTTGCGCCCCACCAAAGGCACACCAAAGGCAGTGGGTTGCGCCTTGGCTTGCACTTGTGAAAACCGTGCAACCTCCAACAGCCGCAGTGCATAGCCATGGGCGTCAAAGCCTTTGCGTGCCAGATAAGCCCGATCACAGGCCAATTCACCAAGCTTACGCAACCGACTGGAAAGAAACCAAAACCCTGGATTGAGCACCGCCAACGGTGAGATTAGTGACAACAGAACTTCCGCATCCACATCACCTTGGCGAATGTGCTGCATCTCATGCCCAAGAGCCATTTGTACGCCCGATGCATCACGATAAAGCGAAACCGGCAGCACCACATAATAGCGTAAGAGACCACGGGTCGAAAATGGCACCTCTACAGCAGGCGAAACAACAACTGACACCCATCTGGTTTTCTGCACGACACGGCCCGAGCTGATGGCCCGACGAATGCGTCCAATATTGATGGCCAAATAAATACCGCGCACAACAAACCCGACTGCAAACGCGGCAATCACCACCTGCGCTAGCACTGACCCACCAGTGGACATCTGATCCAGCCACTGTGTTTTCATCGCCAACAGCGCGGACATCTCCTGCGCGGAAAGCGCAATATTTCCGCTAAGCACCTGAGAAACAACCACATCTGTCGCATTCACGGAAGCCGCGTAAGACGTTGTCATAAGATACGGCGTGACCAACGGAACCAGTGCCAAACAGGCTATCGCCGCCATGCCCAAACGTCGTCGCGTATGGAAACTGCGCCGCCCACCAGACAGCACAAAAAGGCCCTCAAAACAGGCAAAAACACATGCGGCTAACAGGATCAAAAGCTGAACCCAGATCGCCCCCCCTACGATTTGATCAACCGTCATCCTTTCTGATCCTTGTGTCGATGATCTCTTTGATTTCCTGGATCATTTCGTCTGTCAGGTCCTCATTATCCACCAGTCGCGCCACCAGCGCCGTCGGGGTTCCTCCAAACAAGGTTTTAGACAGATTTTTCAGGCTGCGACCTTCATAGTCGCCTTTCTCAACGGCAGGGGAATACACCAGCGCCCGATCCTTGCGGTCCGAGGTCACAAACCCTTTGTCGTCCAGAATTTTCATCACGGTTGCCACAGACGTATAGGCGCGCTGATCTTCATCACCCAACGCCCCCATGATATCACGCACAGATCCTGTGCCGATCTCCCAAAGGGCGATCATGAATTCCAGCTCAACATCCGTGAGCATCTCACTGCGTCGACGTGCCAACGTGGCCACTCCGTATTTGATTACTAGAAAATTAGTACTGCATCTGTGTGCTTGGGGGAAGAGAATTCGTGCGGTCTCACTTAAGTCAAAATCGGTTACTGTCAGACATTTGCGTGGAGACGCGGTCTGGAAAAGCCGTGCCAACTGCGGAAACAATTGACGGCAATTTTGTACCATAGAAGGTGGGACGGTGCACCCAAAGGGAACCGACTGGCATTGGACAAAGGCTCTGCCGGCCACCTTACATCGAGGCCATTGTCGGACTGTGCGAGGCGAGCCCTAATACTGGACGGGAATGGGAAAGTAGTTCGTCCGTCCTATCTACAATACTGTCCGACGTCTTATAGAAACAGGCATCGCACCGAGTTCTTGACAAAGTGCACCTTCAATTTCGCCTGTAGGTTTCACGCCTAAAGCCTTGCTCCAAGCCGGACATTAATACATATTCGAATAGGAGAATTAATGGAGCACGTGATGACCAAAACCAGAAGACAATTCCTTGCCGGCAGTGCTGCACTCACAGCAGGCGCAGCGCTCGGCCTATACTCGGGACCATCACATGCCCAACTCGCGCTGGGTGACTTCAAAATTGACGTCGTCAGCGACGGCTCTCTGACATTGCCGGGCGGTTTCATATTCGACCCAATGCCAAAAGATGAACTGCTCCCCATTCTAAAAGAACATGGCCAATCCGCCGAGGTTCTGACCCCTCCTTGCAATGTTACCCTGCTGCGACATGGGGATCGGACCGTCTTGTTTGACGTCGGAGCCGGGCCAGATTTCTCTCCGAATACCGGGGCTCTATTGGACTCTCTAGGTGCCTTGGGAGTCTCTCCAGACGACGTGACAGACATAATTTTCACCCATGCGCACCCAGATCACCTGTGGGGATTGCTGGACGATTTTGACGACCCGCACTTTCCCGAGGCCAGCTACATGATTGGCAAAACGGAATGGGATTATTGGATGAACCCCAACACCGTAGATGACATCGGTGAGGCGCGTGCGTCTTTTGCCGTTGGCGCACAGCGCAGGTTAGCGATGATCGAGGATCAGATTACGTTTTTTGAGGACGGAGAAGAATTTATGACAGGCATCGCCGCGCGCGCAACGGTTGGACACACCCCCGGTCACATGGCGCTGGAAATACGCAGTGGGTCCGAAGCAGTAATGGTTCTGGGGGATAGCATTGGCAACGACCACATCGCGTTTGCACGGCCTGGCTGGATTTCCGGGTCAGACCAAGACCCAGAAACAGCGGCCACAACGCGCACCACTCTGATGGATCAACTGTCACATGAAAAGACCCGCGTGATTGGCTACCACTTGACCGGAAATGGCATCGGCTATGTCGACAAAATGTCTGATGGCTATGCTTTTGTGGCGGAGGCATGATGATGAAAAATTCTATTCTCGCATTCGCCTTGCTTGCCGCCCCTGCCCTTGCCAGCGAAGACATCGCTGATCAATACCCCGGCTCAGTGCTGTACTCGAAGCCATACGAAGTGCTTCCAGGCGTGTTCTCGGCGATTGGCGCCACCGCCCCGCCAACCTATGAAAACGCTGGTCACAACAATAACCTTAGCTTCATCATAACCGGCGACGGTGTGGTGGTGATCAACGGTGGTGCGTCCTACCAACTGGCTGAAGCGCTGCATCTGGAGATCAAGGCCGTAACGGATCAACCGGTAAAACTGGTGTTCAACGAAAACGGCCAGGGCCACGCCATGCTTGGCAATTCATATTGGGCTGATCAGGGGGTCGAAATTGTGGCCCACACAGACGCTGCTGCTGAATTTGAAAGCCATGGCGGGCAGTCTTTGCGCGCGGCTCAGGCGCGGGTGATGGAGAAAGCGGACGACACCCGCGTCGCCCTTCCAACGCAGACATTTGAAGACAGCTATCTGGTAGAGATGGGCGGGGTTCAAATCGAAGCCCGCTACCTTGGCCCGGCCCACAGCCCCGGCGACATCGTCATTTGGCTGCCGCAAAAAAACTTGGTTATTTCCGGCGACATGGCCTTTCACGAACGCATGTTGCCAATTTTTGAGCACACGGTGACGGCCGACTGGATCGAAACGTGGGAAACCGAGTTCGAAGCGCTCAACGCAACTTATGTCATTCCTGGCCACGGTCATCCCACCAATATGGATCAGGTGCGGCGCTATACCCGGGATTACTTGGTGTTCTTACGTGCTAAAATCGCCGCGCATCTGGATGACGGTGGTGATTTGGCTGACGCTTATTATGTGGATCAGTCGCCTTACACCAATCTCGATACATTTGAAGAACTTGCGACCAAAAATGCTGGACGTGTGTATGAGCAAATGGAATTTGAATAACCGAAAAATCTGAGGCCAAACCACGTTGATGCTGGTTGGCCTCACGTTCCATTTTGCCCGATGTTATTGGGCCGCCAAAGGCTGCCGCGCCAGCTGACACTTGTCCCACAAGTCACCCAATGCCCCAATCAGATAGGCAATGTCCTGATCTGAATGAACCGGGGACGGTGTGATACGCAACCTCTCGGACCCTTTGGGCACCGTGGGATAGTTGATCGGCTGAATGTAAACACCATAGTCTTTGAGCAAGACATCAGAGATGAATTTACATTTCACCGGGTCGCCAACCATCACCGGAATGATGTGACTTGGGTTGGCAACGTGAGGGATACCCATCCGCTCAAGCTCTGCCCGAACTTTTGCAACTTTACTTTGTTGCGTTTCTCGCTCAACGCCACTTTGTTTCAAATGACCAATCGAAGCTGCTGCTCCTGCGGCAATCGAGGGCGGCAGCGCAGTGGTGAAAATAAACCCGCTGGCAAAGCTGCGTACTAAATCACACAGCTCGCCTGAGGCGGCGATGTAGCCTCCGACAACACCAAAGGCCTTACCCAAAGTGCCTTCGATCACCGTCAGTCGATGCATCACGCCTTCACGTTCTGCAATGCCGCCGCCACGTGGTCCATACATGCCAACCGCATGAACCTCATCCAGATATGTCATGGCGTTATATTTGTCTGCCAAATCACATATCTGCGTGATCGGGGCGATATCACCATCCATCGAATAGACGCTCTCAAATGCAATCAGTTTTGGGCAATCGAAAGGCAATGACGACAGCTTTTGTTCCAGATCTTCCAGATCATTATGTTTCCAGATCATCGTCTCCGCTCTTGAGTGGCGAATGCCCTCAATCATGGACGCATGGTTCAGAGCATCCGACAGCACGACACATCCGGGAATGCGGCTGGCAATGGTCCCCAGTGCCGCCCAGTTGGACACGTAGCCTGAGGTAAACAACAGCGCGGCTTCCTTGCCGTGCAGATCTGCCAATTCCGCCTCAAGCAGTACATGATCATGGGTGGTGCCTGAAATGTTTCGCGTGCCACCGGCCCCGGCCCCGCATCGGTCCAGCGCATCATGCATCGCCGCCAAGACTTTGGGGTGTTGCCCCATCCCCAAATAGTCATTTGAGCACCAGATGGTCACGTCATCTGACGTGGGTTCACCGTCCGCACCGGCAACATGTGACTTTGCATTTGGGAACGCCCCACACTGACGCTCCAGCTCAGCAAACACGCGATAGTTACCCTGGTCGCGCAGCTCATCCAGCGCGCCTTTAAAAAACTGTTGGTAGTCCATTATTCTGCCAAAGCCTCGCCGACAATCTCTGCCAACAAGGCCTGAACCTCTTGCATCGGACCTTCAGGGTAGTTGCGGTATCCAAGCATAACTTGGCCTTCGCGGTCCGCCACAAAAATTCCATAGGGGCAATGCGCGATATTCATGGGATCGGCCTCCATCATTTTGCGCGACAAAACGGCCGAGCAAAAAATGTAAATTTCAGCCTGATCAAACAGAGTGACATCACTGCCCACGTCCTGTTTTGTCCGGTTCAACATGTCACCGACATGACTGACGTAGTCGATGTTCAGCCCTTTACCGATGATTGCACTTTCAAGGCTGAAAGCCGCGTCCTCAAAGCTGCCGTCGTAGCTGTACACCGTCGACGTGTTCTCCGCGACAGCTGCTCCAGCAACGGTGATTGTTGCGACTGCGGCCAACACACCGCCAAACAAAAATGATCTCATGATCTCACTCTCCGGTTGCTAACAACTCTGCTGCCTTATTGAGAGCCCATGTGGCCATTACAGCCACAAGGGTCAGGACGCGTCAAACACAGCGTCCTTTATGTCACTCATCAAATGATCGAAGGTATTCGATAAGTGCGCGCTGATCGGCCTCTTTCTTCAGGCCGGCAAAGGACATTTTTGTGCCTTTCATATAGGCTTTGGGCTTTGCCAAAAATGCGGACAGCTCTGCGTCATTCCAGACCAATCCAGCCTCAGCAACTTTCTTCATTGGTTTTGAGTATTTGAAGCCCTCAACCGCACCCGCTGCGCCATCAACAATATTTGTCAAAATCGGCCCGGTACGGTTCTTTGCGCCCTCACCAACTTGATGGCACGCCTTACATTTTTTAAAGACCTTTTTCCCAGCTGCTGCCAGTTCCGCGTTGATAGCAGTGGTTTCCGCAACCTCAGCTTCCGCTTCGACAACTTCTGCCTCCACCTCAGCCGCCTCAGGAGTTTTGGCGGCGTTCTCCTGTGTCGGAGTTACGTCCAAAACCAAGGCCCGCATGGTCACAACAACATCATCCTTGCAGTTCTGCATACAAGGTTCACCTGTCCACACCGGATATTCCGTCTCGGCCCGGTCATCGATGATAAACCCATTTGCGTTGGGCATTTCAACGTCCAGAAAGGTTTCGTTGGACAGGACAAAATCATCCTCTACCAGATCGTTAGAATACAGAATGTAGGCCACCATTGCATAGACCTCATCGTCCGAGAGGCTGCCCGCATTGCCATAAGGCATCGAACGTTTGATGTAGTCAAAAGTGGTTGTCAGATACGGCCAATAGGATCCAACCGTTTTTAGAGGATCGTCGTGGTTCAACGTATCCGCGCCACCTGCAAGTTTAGGCCAATTGTCGATACCTTCGGCAAAATCACCATGACAAGACGCGCATTTGTCAGCAAAAATCTCCTCGCCGTCCAATGCATCACCCGATCCTACGGGCAGGCCCATGCCATCCGGGCTGATGTCCCCATCCCACGCGGCGATTTCTTCGGGCAACGCCATGCGCCCCAGGCCAAATTTTTCGGCAAGAACCGGTCCGGCGACCATGGCGATCGCCACTGCCAATGCCGTTGATTTAAGAAACTTCGACATTTTCTGCCTCACCGTTAGACCGCACCAGCCAAGTTTGGATGCAGTTGTTGTGATAGATCGAGTTCAGCCCACGCACCTCACGCAATTGCGTCTTCGTCGGCTGCACATATCCGGTGTCATCCATTGCACGCGATTGCAGCAGCATTTCTGTGCCATCCCAGTCGGTATCGAGATAGAACCGGGTCAGTGCCATCTTTTCTCCCGGTTTCGCCAACCGCGCCGTTTCCCAGGTCATGCCACCATCCTTGGAAACATCCACACGGGTAATTGCGCCGCGCCCGGACCATGCCAGGCCGGTGATCACCAGTGGCCCAGTACCGTGCTTGATTGGCGCCTGCGGGCTGGGGCTGGTCACAACTGATTTGGCATCCATCGCCCAGGTCCACTTGCGACTGGTCCCGTCTGCGAGCGTGTCGGTGTATTTGCTGGTCTCTTCGCGGCTTTCCACCGGACCATCCGTCACCTTGATGCGGCGGATCCATTTGACCCACATGTTGCCTTCCCAACCGGGGACAACCAAACGCACAGGATAGCCATGCTCTTTACGCAGCGCTTCACCGTTGGCCTTAAAGGCAACCAAAACGTCATCCAGCGCCTTTTCCATCGGAATGGAACGGCCATTTGACGACGCATCCGCCCCTTCGACAAAAACCCACTTGTCCTTAAGATCGCCAGCCGTATCCAGGCCGGCCTCTTCCAGCAGCGTGCGCAGCGGCACGCCGGTGTATTCCATGTTGTGGATCATGCCGTGAGTGAATTGCGCCCCGTTCAGCTGTGCGCCCGCCCACTCCATGCCGGTATTGGCCGCACATTCACAAAAATAGACGTGGTTTTCACGCGGGAACCGTTCCAGATCGGCGTAACTAAACACCAAAGGTGTATCAACCAAGCCATTGATCATCAGACGGAAATCGTCTTTTTTTAGATCAATCGCCCCCGAATGGTGGCGTTCAAATGCGCAGCCCTGTGGGGTGATGGTGCCATCCAATGCGTGAATCGGCGTGAAGTTGATTGAGCTGACCGTATCCGCCGTCAGCCATTCCACGTTGCGCCGGATAACGTCGCCCTCGTGTTCCGTTGGCAGACCATAGCGCACCGCATCCACACCATCGCCAAACTCTTGCGCCCAGGGCTGGATCTCGGTGATCAAAGGGTCCGGAGATTGCGCACGGGCCGCACCGGCTGTCAGCGCCCCTGCCCCCGCAGCCACAGCGCCACCTAAGAAAGCACGCCGCGAGCGACTTGTTTCGTTGTCTTTATCTGACATATCAGATGCCTCTTTAATTGCGACTTGTGGAGCTTAGGCTCCGACAACTTTCACACTGTTGTTTGGGTCAAGAGAGATGGTGCCCTGTTTGGCGATATGCGCTTCGACCACATCCCAAATTTTTGGACCTTCGGTGCCCTCATTGACCGACGCCCATCCCGCAACCTGATAGGTTTTGGACGGATCAATACGCTCGCCGGTTTTAAGCAACGTCATCTCTGTAATCCGGCTGCCCTGCGGCTTAGTCACATCAATCCGATAGCCAATGCCACCAACGCGGACCATATCGCCGCCCTGCTGATAGTATGGGTCCGGATTAAACAGATTGTCGGCAACATCTTCGAGCACCACATGCAGGAACTCACCTGTCATCTCAGTACGATAAGCCTCGCCATAGCTCATCGAGGTTACGTTCCAGATGTCTTCGCGAGTAATGTCCTGTCCCGGCAGGATAGACGGCCCCCACCGCACACCTGGAGACAGAGCAATATCCGCCTCACGCTCCGAAATCAGTGCATCACAGATTAAGTCGTCCCATGTGCCGTTAAAATTACCACGGCGATACAGCATCTGATCATCCGCAGTGTGACCAATGACTTCGCTTAATTGATCCACATACGGCGCTCGCTGTGCATCAATCAATTGTGCGATATCTGGGTCAGGCGTGATCACATCGCTGAAGATCGGGATCAGCTTGTGGCGAAAGCCCATCATGCGGCCATCACGCACATCCAAGTCCACGCGACTGACAAATTTTCCGTTGGAGCCTGACGCGACAATAATGGTTTCACCAACCAACACGGGTTCCGGCAACGCATCATGGGTGTGGCCGGACAAGATCACGTCGATGCCTGTCACTTTGCCCGCCATCTGCTTATCAACGTCAAACCCATTGTGGCTGAGACAAACCACCAACTCCGCACCCTGAGCGCGGACCTGATCGACCATCTCCTGCATGTGCGCATCCCGGATCCCAAACGAATATTCGGGGAACATCCAACCAGGATTCGCGATGGGCATATACGGGAAGGCCTGGCCGATGACTGCAACCTTCACTCCGCCACTTTCAAAGAACTTGTACGGCGGGAACAGCTCTGCTGGCTCATCCCACTCGGCATCAAAAATGTTCTGCCCCAAAGCCGCAAATGGCAGGCCCTCGACAATCTCATTCACCCGCTCAGACCCAAGCGTGAACTCCCAGTGAAACGTCATAGCGTCAGGCTTGAGCGCGTTCATCACATTGACCATGTCCTGACCTTGGGTGTGATGACAGGTGTAGCTGCCATGCCAAGTGTCGCCCCCATCCAGCAACAGCGCATCCGGACGTGCCGCTCGGATCGAATTGATGACAGTCGAAACACGATCCAGACCACCGACGCGGCCATAACCTTTTGCAAGGGACGAGAAGTCACTGTGGCTGAGCGCATAGGCGGATGGGCTGCCGTCATCGATGCCATACAGCTTGCGGAACTCAGCACCCGTAACATGGGGCACCGCCCCCTTGTTTCCCCCAACCCCGATATTGACCGAAGGCTCGCGGAAGTAGATCGGTTTTAGTTGGGCGTGGATGTCGGTCACATGGATCAGCGAGACATTGCCAAAAGTGTCAAACTCTAAAAGCTTGTCCTGTGTCAGCGATTGCTGCGCGGCCACCCGCGCCCAGTTTCCAAACCCCGATGTCCCATAAAGCGCGGCGGCGGCCATGCTGGTTTGCAAAAAGTCACGGCGAGAAATCATAGTCGATCCTTGTTGTGGTTACATATACGCATATATGAATTTGTATGGGCGGACAAAAGCCCCAATACCGTCAGGCACTGGGGCTTTGTATTTTTGTTAGTTCCGGACCGACGGCGTTTCAACGGAAAGCCCCTGGCCACGCGACGCGATATACAGCTCGAGAGATTTGAACTCCTCACCACCAACTTTGTATGGCTCAGCCCGAATATTCTTCATGCAGCCCTTAAAGCGAGCATGCGTCGAATTCAGCTTGGCATTTTTCAGACGATAAGTCGGAAAGCCGTTGGTCTGACCCTGACTCAGATGGTCCGCACGGATCATCGTGTCGTAATTGTCTTCATGACAATTTGAACAGGCCATATCCAGCTGCCCAACGCGCGTGTAGTACAGCTCCCTGCCCTGTTCCCAGAACTCGGCAGCCTCACCATCGATGGCCACATTCATTGGCATACCACGCGACTGCAAGCCAATCAGGGCAGTCATTGCAATTATTTGGCTGCCTGAATACTTCCAGGGCTCGGCCCCCATATGGTCAGTCCGGCAGGTGTTCACCAGATCCTCCATGGTGACCACTTTGCCATCTTCAACTCGGGGCAATGTGGTTCGCAAACCCGCAAACTGCCCGACGTCCTCGTGACATGAGGCGCAAGCTTTGCCTTCGCTTCCCTCAACCTCGTTCCAGAGATCAATCGCCTGATCAACAAAAACAAACCCTGGGTTGTCAAAATCATCAAGCTGTAAGGCCTGCGTTTCTTTTGCACGGTAGATCCACCCGGAGGTCACTTCGTCAAGGTTTTCCGCATGGGCTGGGGCCGCAGTTTGAATTGTGAATTCTTGCCCGTCAATCGACAGCGCTGCGGATTCCTCCGCATGGGTACTGACTGCCATCCCCACAAAACATGCCGTACTTACCAGTACTTTTAGCGTCTTCATTCGGTCGTCCTCCCTATTCTGTCCGACCTCAGCCGATCGCGATTTTTTTCGCTGTTTCGTAGACTGATCCGTCATCGTCGTACCAAGTGAATTTGAACTCGCCAGCCTCGGGGACCATTGCTTCAAACTCAAAATATGGGTTGGTCGAAACCGCAGGTTCAACGGTAACGTCAATCACATTCTGCCCGTTAAAATCCGCCGTGAAACGATTGATGATCGAGCGTGGAATGAGGTTGCCGTCATCGCCCTTGCGCTGACCGGATTCCATCTTGTGGCTGATCAGCGTTTTGATTGTGATGATATCTCCAGCCGCAGCTGTCTTTGGAACTTTGACGCGAGGTTTTACACCAGAAGCCATAGTTGTTCTCCTCGTCTGAGTTAGCCGCCGCAGCCGCCGATAGTTACTTTTACGGTTGCGCTTGCCTTGTGGAACGAGCCGTCTTCCATTTTGGCAATCGCAACGACATCCTGTGTCTTTGCCAAACGAATACGGGTTGATCCGGAGCGAGATCCAGCCAGAGGTCCGAACTTGAAGGTCGCAACAGCAGGTGTTGGGTTGCCAGATGCAAACAGAGCAATCTCAACAGCTCCAGCAGCCGCAACTTCAACCGGAACGGTGTTCCCGTTTTCCGCAATTTCTGGCGCGGTCAATTCAATGCCGCCTTCAGTGATTTCTGCTCCGCCAGTTATGGCAGCAATCGCATCATCGGTCAGCGATGCAAATGCCGGCAGACCAGTCAGCGATGCCATCGCAAATGTGCTTGTACCAAGCGCAAGCACTTTTCGACGTGTTAGGTCCATTTCGTTTCCTCCCATTGAGTCCGGGTAAATTATTCGTCTTTCAAAGTCTGAAGATACGCGAGGACATCTTCGACCTGTTGCGCGGTCAAGATGGTCTTGCCGTCGAATTTTTTGAGTGTGCGTTCAAAACCTGTATTTTGATAAAACGCAGGCATGATGCTGTCTTCAAACACCATTTTTGAATTGGCCACGATCGCGCGCAGCTCTTGTGCCTCCCACCGATCCGCAACACCTGTCATTTCAGGGCCGACTTCACCGTGGAACGACTCCTCGGGCATGTCTGCATTGACATGGCAAGCCAGACAATTGCCCAGCTTTCTGTTCTTGAAAACATCCCGGCCATTAGCTGGGTCTCCGGCCACGCCAGTCAATGACGCTTCAACGACGCCATCCTCATACTTGACATCACCTGGAGCCACGGGCTCAGCGGCCAATGGATTTGCCAGAAATCCCGCAACTGCGATTGATAAACCGATGATCCTCATGCGTCCTCCCAAACACTTCAGTTCGCCGCAACGTACCGCACGATTCTGTGAAAACGCAATAACAAATTCATTTACATGAATTTTTGTATTTGTCCGACGGTCAAGAAATGCCCGAGCACTTCGAAGTCTTTCAGAACGCCAGCATGATGATTGCCCGTGCACCTGCGCCTCACTTTTACAACTATCAATCAATGTGTTACCTCCAGTGTGACGGCACACCTGAACGCACATTTTGTATACACTTTTTGCCTGTAATCTCTGCAAACTCTCAGGTGAGTCAAAAAATGATCTGCATCAAAGCGGGCTTCACAAATATCACCACATATCGCAATGTGTGAATGGATTGGAGCACATCATGGACCTGATCACCCTGGTTGAGCAGATCGGCGAAGCCCCTACCGCGGCCCTTTTCGGGTTACTCACTGGAGTAGTGTTTGGCGCCTCTGCCCAGCGATCACGGTTTTGCCTGCGTGCTGCCACGGTTGAATTTGCCCGCGGCAAGATGCAAGGCAGCGTCGCTGTTTGGCTGCTCACTTTCTCGACTGCGCTCGTTTGGGTGCAAGGTGCCCAACTGCTCGGCCTGATGGAGTCCTCCAGCGCCCGCATGATGGCGGTCCCTGGCAGCTGGTCAGGTGCCATAATCGGCGGACTCATTTTTGGCGTTGGCATGGTGCTCGCCCGCGGCTGTTCTGGACGGCTATTGGTGCTCGCTGCCACCGGCAACCTGCGCTCGGTGGTATCAGGGCTGATTTTTGCCGTTGTGGCTCAGATGAGCCTGTCCGGCAGCCTGTCTCCACTGCGCAACCAATTGGCCTCTATCTGGGTCACCAGTGACGGGCTCAACATCGATTTGCTGGCTGCGACCAGGTTACCCGACCACTCTGGCCTGCTCTTCGGAATTGGCGTAGCGACACTGGCCCTGATTCTTGCACGCCGCAACAAGATTGGCGCAGCGCGCCTAGTGTTTGCCTCAGGTGTTGGTTTTGCCGTGGCGCTGGGTTGGGTCCTAACCTACGCGTTAAGCTTGATCGCCTTTGATCCGGTACAAGTAGAAAGCGCTACCTTCACAGGACCATCGGCCAATACACTGATGTTCTTTCTCGAACGCGAGTCTGTCTTGCAATTTGACATAGGCCTGGTGCCAGGCGTGTTTGTCGGCGCCTTTGTTGCGGCCGCTCTGGCAGGAGAGTTGAAATTTCAGGCCTTTGATGATGCGCCGACCATGCGCAAGGCGATGGTTGGAGCTGCGCTGATGGGTTTTGGCGGAATGCTGGCCGGCGGCTGTGCAATAGGGGCTGGTGTAACCGGAGGATCCATATTTGTCGGCACAGCTTGGCTGGCCCTGTTCAGCATGTGGATTGGCGCAATGGCAACGGATTGGCTGGTGGATCAGCGTGGTGCGCCCCAAACTACATGATCGCGACGCCCGCCACGCAGGATCAGCGCAACACACCGATATCCGGCGCAATGGCCAGCATCCATTGTGCAATAACGTTGATTGAGTTTGTTGCAATCAGCAGTCCGAACACAATCAGCATAGCACCCATGGTTTTCTCAACCACTCCCAGGTGCCTGCGAAACTTTGACATCCACTTCATGAACGGACCAATGAACAACGCCGCCAGCACAAACGGCGCCGTCATACCCAGTCCGTACGCAAACAACAGCCCTGCCCCGGATGAAGCGGTCTCTGCACCCGCAGCTGTGAACAGGATCGCGGCCAGTACTGGCCCTACGCAAGGGGTCCACCCAAACGCAAAGGCCAAACCAATAGCATAGGCCCCCATAAGGCCAGCTTTGGACGTGCTGCCGGCGTCGGTGCGCAACTGCCGATACAGCAGCCCGATCCGGATGAACCCGAGGAAATGCAAACCCATTGCAACAATAAGCGCCGCTGCAAACCACCGCAAAAAATCAAAGTATTCACGTACTGCTTGACCAAACGCCGTTGCCGCAGCTCCAAGCCCCATGAAAATCGTAATTACACCCGCCGCAAAAAAGCAAGCGGCCAACACGGCACGCAACCGCGTGTGTCTGTCCACTTGTGCCTCAGCAGAAATCTGATTGATGCCAACGCCGGCCAAATAACTCAGATAGAACGGCACAATTGGCAAGATACATGGCGACAAAAATGACAAGACGCCCGCAAATGCAGCGCCCGCAAGGGTAATTTCCATCATGACAGGCGCTCGCTCTTGTATAATTCAAATATTCATATTACGTTGTTTGTTAAGCAAAGGTCAATTTCGCATGTCGCTCCGCCCTATCCTTTTCAGCCTGTTTCTAAGCCTATCGTCGGCATTCTCCGCTACGGCTGAGCCTGTTCTGGTGATGGTGGAAGAACAGGGGTGTGTCTGGTGCGCGCGCTGGAACGATGAGATTGCCCATATCTATCCCAAGACCACTGAGGGCAAAGCCGCGCCTCTACGACGCATGGACATCCATGCGGCGACGCCGGATGATTTGGCGTTCAGCAAATCACTTAACTTCACGCCTACATTTGTTCTGATGGTCGACGGACAAGAAGTCTCCAGGATCGAAGGATATCCTGGAGAGGACTTTTTCTGGGGATTGTTAGGGCAGATGTTGTCGAACGCCAGCATTGATGTATCTGGATGAACTCCAGGTATTATGGCAAGCACCGCGACGAATTGGCCATTACAGATCTAAAGGAAGAGAACCAGATGGGCCTGCCAGTATTTGACAGTAACATGTGTGCCGAAGACATGGACAAGATGGCAGACAATGCCATGAAAGCCTCCTATTTCCTCAAGGCGATCAGCCACGAGGGGCGATTGATGATTTTGTGTCACCTCGCCTCCGGTGAAAAGTCTGTGACCGAACTCGAAAACCTTCTGTCATCGCGACAAGCTGCGGTGTCTCAGCAATTGTCCCGGCTTCGGCTTGAGGGGCTGGTGACACCCAGACGTGACGGTAAAGTCATCTATTACAGCTTGACCGATGACCGGCCCAAAAAGATCATGGAAGTTGTCTATGATCTTTTTTGTCGCGACGACGATTGAACCAATCGAATGCAGTCGCAAAGAGTGTAATGGAATGCGACGATGCTTGATTTGGTCTCTGAACCCATAGCTGTGGCCCTCGTCGGCCTAGTGGGCGGTTTGCTGCTTGGCCTTGCCGCACGCATCGGTCGGTTCTGCACCTTGGGCGCCATAGAAGATTTGTTTTATGGTGAGAATACTCTGCGACTGCGCATGTGGGGTATCGCCATTGGTTTGTCCGTCATGGGAACCTTTGGTCTCGCCGCAGCGGGTTTGCTTGACCTGAGTGAAACTCTCTATCTGTCGCGACAATGGAACCCATTGGAGAGCATATTTGGCGGGCTGCTGTTTGGATATGGCATGGCCCTCGCCGGCAACTGCGGATACGGCGCGTTGGCGCGTGTCGGCGGCGGCGATCTGCGCTCCCTATTGATTGTTCTGGTGATGGGCATTTCCGCTTATGTCACGTTGGGCGGCCCACTGTCTTCGCTGCGCATTTGGATGTTTGGAGCATCAGAGCAGGCATCCAATTTTCCCACCTTCGCCCAACTGGCCACAACGTTGACCGGGATCTCAACGGAGGTCACAGGCATAATAATCGGGGCGGTTATTCTTGCGCTGACTTTGACAAGCAAAACACTTCGGAATTCGCCCAGCCATGTGTTCTGGGGCGCCATTGCCGGGCTGGCGATAGTGCTAGGGTGGGCCGGCACTTATTGGGTGGCCAGTAACGGGTTTGATGCAACCGCTGTTGTCAGCCACACATTTTCAGCCCCCATTGGCGAAACGATGCTGTTTCTTATGACGTCCTCAGGCAATTCGATTAGTTTTGGCACAGGTTCAGTCATCGGGGTTCTGATCGGAGCCTTGATTGGCAGCCTGTATATGGGCCACTTCAGATGGGAATCCTGCGATGATCCCCGCGAGCTGCGGCGACAAATTTTAGGCGCCGCATTCATGGGCACTGGTGCTGTTGTTGCGGTTGGTTGCAGTGTTGGACAGGGATTGTCAGCATTCTCGGTCCTGTCTTACAGCGCTCCACTTACCTTGTTGTGCATTATGGTTGGCGCCGCAGTCGGCCTAAAGCAACTGATCCTCGGGTTTGCACCGTAAGTTGCCTGGCTTCGGCATTTCCCAAACCGTCGAAATTGGAACACAAGGGCCGCCTTCCTAGGTGACCAAGTCGATGATATGGCCGAAGATGCTTGCCGCAGTTCAGCTCCCCGCATCAGGTATGGCTTCGCCAGCGACGGCCAATTCATCAACTCACTTCGGGACGTGGCCAGCCTATTGGTTCGGCAAACGCAGCACTGCGATCGCACACATCGAGCCGCCGTAGTGCTAACTTGCAAAGAAAGGGCACTCCAGCTTAGCTGAGTCCGGGGTCAGGTGGATGTCCCTGCGAAATTTGCCCCTCCAACCCGCTCCCAACGCAACAATTTTCAGAATCGGCGCATCATTTTAAGAAATCGACGCGCCTTGCGACAACCGCATCCCTATATAGGATCCAATCCAATTCTTGAGACAAAAAATAGGCCGACTATGATCTACCTCGACCTTGCACTCCGTGGCGGTGCAATTACGCTTTTGCTTTTGTTGGCCTTATTGCTTTGGCGAGCGCCGATCAGCCTGGAAGGACGCTTATCAGTGGCTGCCTTGGCTGTGTCCGAAACCGCTTTCCTAATCATCACAACTGCTCAACCGCTCGACCTGCACCCAGCGTTGCAATCAAATCTCACGCTGATAGCCAGTTTCACCCCAGCCGCGATAACTTGGCTGATCGTGACAATTTTTCTCGATGCTCCAGGACATCGGTGGCCCTGGCTAGTTGCGTCGTTGGCCACCTCGATTGCGCTTTTCACCCATGAGACGTTTCCAAGCCTCTTCTCTCTATTTTTACCAATGTCCGTGGCACTCTATGGGGCTCTTTTGATCCTCTCGCTCAGGAAACGCCGTGACGATTTGGTGGATTGCCGCTGTCGGGCACGGCCAGGCTTTGCGGCCGCTATTGCTAGTCTTGCGTTGCTCCTGACTGCGGGACAGGCAACCAGCTTTCTTCAGGAGGACAGCCTTGCGCTGGCTCTCCTGCAAGCAGGTGGCACCCTTGTTGTTGCCCTCAACTTCGCGGTGTGGCTGCTACGTCCTGATGCATACCGCTGGCCTGGAGAGACATCTTCGGAAGCCCCCAACCGTTTGCCGGTCCAAGATGATTTTGCCGACCCAGCTCTGATCGCGGGCATCCAGTCGGCGATGAGCGCCGGCATCTGGCGAGAAGAAGGGTTAACCATCGGAGCACTCGCAAGAAAACTCGCCGTGCCGGAGCACAGGGTGCGTCGCGCAATTAATCAAGGTCTGGGGTTTCGCAACTTCTCAAGTTTCATCAACCGCGCTCGGATCCAAGCAGCCTGTGCCGCGTTGACTGATCCCACCCAAATGAACGCGACTGTTCTGGAGATTGCATATGAAGTCGGCTTTGCCTCGGTAGGACCATTCAACCGGGCTTTTCGCGCAGAAATTGGGCATAGCCCAACCGAATACCGACGAACCGCACAGGCAGATACGTTCACCGATTCCGAAAAATCACCGCCAATTGCTGTAAACCTGCACTGAGTTTCAATTTCGGCGCGCAGACATCAGTTTGACGTAACAAGTAAGGGCATCAATTCCACAAAACGGAGATGCTCGATGCGCGCCATAATTCTCACCGTGCTAATAATTTTTGCCAACACAGCTCAGGCCCCAGCACAAACTGTACCGACGATGCCACCCACGGCCTATCCAGAAACCGGAGCCTTTTGTGGCCCCCTAAAACTATGCCCAAAAGCCTCAGTTCCCAAATCTAACAACTAGATCGCTTTTCCGAACCAACCGTGGAGGCACTTACGTACTTTGTGTCCAAACGGGTTTGGTGCAGTGGCCTGCCTATTTGAATTACACCGCACTATAAAAAGTGATGGTTGATCCAACTCGGACACAGCGCTGTGCCGCTTGACCTTCCCGCAAAGGCGCAAGATAACGCTTCCTCTGCGGGAAGGTCATAGGCCAATCTGGTTTGGCGTATAGTTTAGACCTCAGCCTACGCCGAACACGTTACAAACAGCTCAAAAATCGATCGATCTCAGCTTCTGAATTGAAAAAGTTGGGGCTGACTCGCAGCGTCTCGTAACGCTGCGAGATTTGGACTCCCGCATCGGTAAGCCTATCAAATACCGCCGCGTTTTTTATCTGATTACCCGTGCTAAAAACCACGATCGCAGAGCGCTCCTCGAGGTTGTCGAAAGGGGTTAAGATTCGGTGATTCAAGTCGCTCAATCCTGTGATGATGCGGTCTGTGAGCATCTGATTGCGGGCCTGAATATTCTCAATTCCCAATTCTGACAGCAGACCCAGACCAGCGGCCCAGCCGTGCATAAGCGTGTAGGCAATCGTCCCGGTTTCATAGCGGCGGGCATCGCCGTGAAACTCCAGAGTGCTAAAACTCTGCCGGGCAGAAAACATCCCTGGAGATACCGGCCTGATCCGGGCGCGGGCGCGCTCATTTACATATAGGAACCCTGTGCCAGCGAGCCCCATGAGCCATTTGAAACCACCACAGGCCAGCACGTCGATCCCATCATCGTCAACGTTCATAACAGTGGCGCCGGCACACTGCGTACCATCAACAACCAGCAATGCATCATGGGCGCGAGCCAGATTTGACAGCGCTCTTAAATCTGCGCGAAATCCGGTATCAAACCGCACCGCCGTAACCGAAATCACCCGCGTGCGCCCATCTACCACCGCTGCCATATCCTCTACACAAACGCGGTTGTCCGCATCCGGCTGGATGGTGCGCGTTTCCACGCCGCGATCGGCAAGGTTGAACCACGGGAAGGTGCTGTTCCAATGCTCACCTGCCGGCTGAACGACATTGTCCCCTGCCTGCCATTCGATCCCGGCGGCAACTGTACTGATACCTGCTCCGGTGCTTGTGGTTATGGCATAATCCTGTGGCGCCCCTCCCAGCAATCCGGCCAAGAGGTCGCGCAGAGGCGCACGAACTTCGGGGCGAGCGTTTATGTCACAGCCTGCCCAATCCAAATACTGATCAAGCGCAGCACGGCTGCGGTTGTTCAGCGGTGATTGGCCTGCGTTTAGCAAATAGGTGCAGTTCCGCGTGATCGGGTATAGGTCGCGCACCGCGTCAAAATCATCACGCAGGCTTAGTTTATTTGGGGACTTGTGGTCGCGCATCCTCGAGGGACCTCATTGTTCGGCCAGTGCCGGGTTTGAAAATGGATGTGAAGAGATCGCAGACACAAACGACAAATTGATCAATTGTAGCCCCCACAAGCTCAAGCGCGAAATGCCGATACGACTGATCTTAGCAGCTCTCAGCAGACAGCCGAATGTGCTCTGGTTTTTAATCTCGTTGCCGGACAGGAGTTCGTCGCACATCGGTATGGAAGCGTTGGCATTACAATCAAGAAGCCGGTGTACTTAGGAAACTGCATGAGCCACGGTTCACATTCCTGACTAGGCTTGCACAACCATACCTACGGAAAAAGTTGAATTCTTCACCAATTTTGCGTGATCAAGGCGCTACATTGGGTCAAATGATCGAACCAAACTGCATTGAACCCAACATCCTTACGTCACTCCAAACCAACGGATGGCACCTGCCCACTGCGCCGGATCGGTTTGTGCGACAAAGCTCCATCAAACGATGCTGTCTTTCGAAGAGATAAATTGGAAAATGGTGCGGGTGAAGGGACTTGAACCCCCACGCCTCGCGGCGCCAGAACCTAAATCTGGTGCGTCTACCAATTCCGCCACACCCGCATTGTGGGCGCGTCTTAGCAAAGCTTTTTCGAGGATGCGAGCGGAAAGTTTGCAGAAATGTATTTTCCAACAAGACAATTCACCAAACACGTCGTTTAGTGCGCAGCAATTGTCATCCAACCAACTGAATGGCCTGTACTTCCTGTTTCTGCGCCAAGGGGCGAGCCATAGTCCCCACCTCTCCCCGAGTGAGTTCCGGAAACAGCGCCTCCAACTCGGCACGACTTTGGTGAGGCAAGCCCTGCAACGCCTGCGGCCCAGCATAAAGGCTTTCCGTCAGAAGGCCGTCGCTGTCCACAATCTCATGTTGGTCAAACTGCAAGTGAACATAGGTCACCGCCCCCTTAGGCCGCACCACACGAACACTTCTGTCATTCACAAGATGCACCGCCGCGGCCAGCACTTGAGGCTCACCGCAAATCAGCTCAGCACGCCAGCCTTCCAGCATAACCCGATGCTGAGGAGACACCGTCAGGTCGCGCCTTGGCCGCCCTGCCCCAAAAGTACCTTTTTGTATTCTAATCGGATGGAAACTTGGGCTGATTGCAAGTTGGTTGGCTGTCAGCGTGACACAACCAACCCATCGCACCGGCTGAAAGCCGTGATCTAGAGTTTTCACAAGATCACCAACTTGAATATCCTCCACCAGCGCCTGCCCACCACGCACACGGATCAACGTCCCCGGCGTAAAGCACGGAGGCGCCGCGATATTTGACTGATCCACAGCAGAACCGCCCGTTGGCCCCTCTTGTGCAGAAATCACCGTGAGAGACACGCCAACCGGCGGGAATTCATCCACAAATGCCAGACCTTCAACGGTCCCATATGCCGGTGAGGAATTATTGAAATTCACCGACAGAACGCGATAGGTCAGCCCTGTGCTGGGATCCAGCAGCACAAACTCATATTCCGCTTCAATGCGCGTCTTGTTGCTGTAAGTGGTCCCATCAAACGTCTGCGACCCTGCCAGCCGTTGATTGCCGTCATTGTCGTCAAAGTTGGTATCACTGCCGCGATCCCGCACCGAGATCTGTTCCCAAGCATTGCTATTGAGCGTGATGGTTTGTCCCACAAGATGACTGCCGTCCCCCTGTGTAATCCCGTCCAGCGACACGCCACCAGATACCGAGACGTGGGATTCCCCCAACGCCCAAAATGAATAATTCGCCATGATACAGACCTGCCCGACCTGCGTTTTTGTTTATTGGTGTCAGAATAGGTCAATTTTTACTGAAAGGCCAGCAAGGCCACATCAATCAGTCCTGGTTTTGATCCAATGCTTTAAGCACCTGCGGCACCAACTCCGGCAAATCCTCCGCAATCAATCCCGGCCCAAACGCCCGTGCGCACTCGACATGTAACCACGCTGCCGACTCCGCCGCCTGTTGCGGTGCAAACCCGCGTGCCAACAGCCCGGTGATGAACCCCGCCAAAACGTCCCCAGATCCCGCTGTCGCCAGCCAAGGTGCAGCGCGCTCATAAACAGCCGCATTCACGGCACATTTCCCATTTGGTGAGGCAATCACCGTATCCGGTCCCTTGAACAAGACCACACATCCCGCCCGCGCAGCGGCATCACGGGTGGCGTCCACTTTTGAATACGCCGGACCTTTCGTCGGCGTTTCCGCCAGTTTGGCAGCAATGTCCGGAAACAGCCGCGCAAACTCTCCGCCATGCGGGGTCAGCACAACCTTCTCATGTAATAGATCAAAAAGTGCTGTTGGATCACCTGCATAGGCGCTCAATGCATCCGCGTCCAACACTGACGGGCGCCTGGAGGCCAGCGCTACAGGCACGAGATCTCGCACCCGTTCCAACCCCATGCCCGGCCCCAAACACAGTGCGTTCATGCGTTCATCCTGCAAGATAACCTCAAGCGCCTTTGCATCCCCCACCCGCTGCAGCATCAATGCGGTGATCTGACAGGCCACCTCCTGTTGTGCATTGGGCGGCACACCCAGCGTGACCAGCCCCGCCCCAATGCGCAAAGCCCCCCGCGCCGCCAGCCGCGCCGCGCCGGTTTTGCCGGAGCCTCCAGACAGGATGAGCGCGTGGCCGTGGGAGAACTTGTTATCCCTAGAGGGCCGGTTTGTTTTTTGGGGAAGAAACTGTTCATGAGTTTCAAAAACCCGCTCGCACTGTGGAATTTGCGCCCGATAAACATGACTGTAGGAAACGCCGATATCCTTCATCTTCAGCCGCTCGCACCTCCATGGACCTTCACCAAGAAAGGCGCCCAGTTTTGACTTGTGGAAACTTACGGTCAGATGTCCGGCGAAGGCACGGCCAATCGGCTTGCCAGAATCCGCGCACATTCCGCTTGGTATATCCACACAAACGATTTTGGCGTCTTCGACCATGCCTGAGTCAAAAAACTTGTCGATTCCGAGGGAAAAGCTATCAGAAATCGAAAATGGGCGTGAAAGACCAGTTCCAAAAATTGCGTCGATCAAAATCCCCCCCAATTGAGCCGGAAACGAGTCTAAGGGTTTCTCCACCGTTGGATCAAACGCGCCAACCGCCCCCAACGCACACCACCGTTCGTAATTCACCAGCGAATCCGGCGGCAACTTCTCGGCATTGCCATACAGAAACACCTCGACATCCCAGCCTCGCCCGTGCAGCAACCGCGCCACAACAAACCCATCGCCGCCATTGTTTCCCGGCCCACACAGCACCACCGCCCGCTTTCTCATTCCGGAAATGTCTCGGGGGTCTGGGGGCTGGCCCCCAGCGTCTTCGCCCTCATCACCCAACTCCGGCCACTCTTCCAAAATGGCTTCCACCACTCCCTGCCCGGCCCGCTCCATCAGCTCCAGTCCGGTGACCTCGCCCGACTCAATCGCGGCCTGCTCAATGGCGCGCATTTGGACCGCAGTTAACAATTCGCTCATTTGTGAAACATCCTGCGATTCAATTCAGCGCAGTTTCGCGCCATTTTGCCTAATTATTAGGCACACCCCAAAAATCCGCCATGCAAGCCTGCCCTGCGTCACCCTATCCAATTGTGACCCCGCAATGAAAGTGGTCTGTCGGATTTCAAGAACGCACCTGAGGAGGAGCCTCCACATGAAAAAGATCGAAGCCATCATCAAGCCGTTCAAACTTGATGAAGTCAAAGAAGCCCTGCAGGACTTTGGTATCCAGGGACTCAGCGTTGTCGAGGTCAAAGGCTTTGGCCGTCAAAAAGGCCACACTGAGCTTTACCGTGGCGCGGAATATGTTGTGGACTTCCTGCCAAAAGTGAAAATCGAAGTTGTGCTTGAAGCCGATCAGGTTGACGGCGCGATTGAGGCCATCGTGGGTGCCGCCAAAACCGACAAGATCGGCGATGGCAAGATCTTTGTCTCCCCAGTGGAGCAAGCCATCCGCATCCGTACCGGTGAATCCGGCCCGGACGCGCTGTAAATTAACCCAGAATTTGAAGTAATCAGAAGGACCAAGGGAATGAGCGCAGACGCAATTCTCCAGCTGATCAAAGACGAAGATGCCGCATATGTGGACATCCGTTTCACCGACACACGTGGCCGATTGCAGCACGTGACAGTGGACGTTGACCTTGTAGACGAAGACTTCATCGAAGAAGGTTTTATGTTTGACGGATCCTCCATCGCTGGCTGGAAATCCATCGAAAACTCCGACATGAAACTGATGATGGACACCTCGTCTGCTTACGTCGATCCGTTTTACGCCGAAAAAACCATCTGCATCCACTGCTCCATTGTTGAGCCGGACACTGGTGAAGCTTATGAGCGTGACCCACGCGGCACAGCTGAGAAAGCTGAAGCGTATCTGAAGTCTTCCGGCATCGGCGACGTGGCTTACATGGGCCCAGAAGCTGAATTCTTCCTGTTTGACGACGTGCGTTTTGAGAACAAAATCAACAAAGTATCTTACGAAGTTGATGCGATCGACGGCTCCTGGAACTCCGACACCGAATACGAAATGGGCAACATGGGCCACCGCCCTGGTGTCAAAGGTGGTTACTTCCCAACCAACCCAACCGACGACGCACATGACCTGCGGTCCGAGATGCTTTCCACAATGAAGCGTCTGGGTATGAAAACTGACAAGCACCACCACGAAGTGGCGTCCTGTCAGCACGAGCTGGGTCTGATCTTTGACAGCTTGACCAAGCAAGCTGATGAGCTGCAGAAGTACAAATACGTGATCCACAACGTGGCCGCGTCTTACGGCAAATCCGCCACCTTCATGCCAAAGCCAATCTACGGCGACAACGGCACCGGCATGCACGTGAACATGTCGATCTGGAAAGACGGCAAGCCGCTTTTCGCTGGCGACAAATACGCAGACCTGTCTCAGGAAGCGCTGTACTTCATCGGCGGTATCCTGAAGCACGCCAAGACTTTGAACGCCTTCACCAACCCGGCGACCAACTCTTACAAGCGTCTGATCCCAGGTTTCGAAGCGCCAGTTCTGCGCGCCTACTCTGCACGCAACCGCTCCGGCTGTGTCCGTATCCCATGGACCGAAAGCCCAAAAGCCAAGCGCGTGGAAGCTCGTTTCCCTGATCCAGCAGCCAACCCATACCTGTGCTTCGCAGCGCTCCTGATGGCTGGCCTTGACGGCATCAAAAACAAGATCGATCCAGGCGAAGCCATGGACAAAAACCTCTATGACCTGCCTGCCGAAGAGCTGGCGGACATCCCGACAGTCTGTGGCTCCCTGCGCGAAGCCATGGAAGCACTGGCTGCGGATCACGACTTCCTGCTGGCAGGCGACGTGTTCACCAAAGACCAGATCGACGGCTACATTGAGCTGAAGATGGAAGAGGTTGAGCACTACGAGCACACCCCGCACCCTGTCGAATTTGGCATGTACTACAGCTGCTAAATCCGGTTTGGATCAAATACTTAAGGGCGCTCCTCAGGGCGCCCTTTTTGTATTTTAAATGCGTTACACAGGTCGGTAGCAGGTGCGGACCACAATCAAATTATCTAACTCCTTCGCGTCCTTTGTCGACACGGTAATAGGCCCACAACAAACGCGCCGCCACGGAGCGCCATGGCGACCAGGCCTCAGCCATTTGGCGCAGCGCTCGCTCCTTTGGCCGCCCCTCCAGACCAAACAGCATCCTCGCACTTTCCTGTAGCGCCAAATCCCCGGGAGCAAACACATCTGCGCGACCCAGCGAAAACATCGCGTAAATCTCTGCTGTCCAGATCCCGATGCCACTGACCTTGGTCAATGTAGCAAAAATCTCGTCATTTGGCGCATATCTCAGCGCCTCAAAATCAATGCCTTCTTCCGACAAAGCCCGCGCATAGCGCATTTTCTGGCGGCTCAACCCGGCACCACGCAAGTCATTCTCTGACGCAGCCACAATCGCCTCAGGCGACACCAGCCCCGCATCCTGCATCCGTTTCCAGATCGCAGCTGCCGATGCCACGCTAACTTGTTGACTAATGATGGCACTGAGCAGCTGATCAAACCCATCCGGGCGAAGGCGTAGTGGCAAAGGGCCAGTGAGCTCCAATGCCCGCGCAAACCTCGGATCAAGCTCTGCCAACCAGGCCGCTCCTTCAGCCACACAATCCTCGGTTTTGATAATCCGTCCAACGTCCACAAGCGCCTCCCTGACTGTGCGACACAGTAGTCGCGCTTTGGTGAAGTGCAACCACTGGACCTTATCTGCTTAACAAGCTAACGCTTGCGCATGACAGAGACTGCGACCCTCCCCGCTGACGACAGCCGCGCCAAGCGCAATGTGCTTATTTTGGTTATGGCACAGGCCTTTTTGGGCTCTCAAATGCCGCTAATCTTCACGATTGGTGGGTTGGCGGGGCAATCCTTGGCGTCAAACGTGTGTTTTGCGACCTTACCGATTTCGCTGATCGTACTGGGCTCCATGCTGTCCGCCACACCACTCTCTGCGATCATGCAAAAATACGGTCGCCGCACCGGATTTGTTGTTGGCACCGTGGGCGGTGCCCTGGGCGGCGCTGTCGGGGCTTATGGCCTGTACCTCAGCAGCTTCCCCATCTTTTTGTTTGGCTCGCTTTTGACAGGTGTATACATGTCCGCGCAGGGCTTCTTTCGCTTTGCCGCAGCGGATACAGCCTCTGAGGCCTTCCGCCCCAAAGCCATTTCCTATGTCATGGCTGGCGGTTTGCTTTCAGCCATCATAGGCCCACAACTGGTCAAAGTGACATCTGATTCAATGGTGGTGCCTTTCCTCGGCGCCTATATCGCGGTGATCGCAATCAACGTTATCGGGTCCCTGTTGTTCCTGTTCATCGACATTCCCAAGCCCCCAGTGCCGTCCGCAGACGCGCCTAAAGGCCGGACCCGTTGGGAGCTGATCACCAGCCCACGCATTGCGGTCTCCGTGATCTGCGCCATGGTGGCCTATGCCCTTATGAACCTGGTCATGACCTCTACACCGCTGGCTGTCGTGGGCTGTGGCTTTGAGCAAAATGACGCGGCAGATGTGGTCACAGCGCACGTGTTGGCGATGTTTGTCCCGTCTTTCTTCACCGGACATCTGATCGCTAAATTTGGCGTCGAGAAGATTCTCGCCACCGGCATCCTAATCCTCGGCCTGGCTGGCGCCGTGGCTCTTCAAGGTGTGGAACTTGAGAACTTCTTTATCGCCCTGATCCTGCTAGGACTTGGCTGGAACTTTGGTTTCATCGGCGCAACCACAATGCTCGCGGGCGCTCACACTGTTGAGGAGCGTGGCCGCATGCAGGGCATGAACGATGTGATTGTGTTTGGCGGAGTGACCGTGGCCTCGCTGGCCTCCGGTGGTCTGATGAACTGTTCCGGCGGTGATGCAGTGACCGGTTGGACCAGCGTGAACCTGGCTATGGCGCCGTTCTTGATGTTGGCCGGTGGTGCGCTCATCTGGTTGATGTTCCGCCCCAAAGAAGAAATGGCCTAACCGGATTGGCGGGCGCCTACCAGCGCCCGCTCATGCCTCGCCACAGCAAGCCAACCCGCTTGCCAAACTCACTCATACCAAGCGCCCCTTGCGCCACGCGCTCTGGCTCAGCTGCCGCCTGAGACAGCACCGTTTCCACCTGCCAACAGCTCAAAAACGCTTGGCCTGCTTCGGAAGACACGGATGCACATTTTGTCCTCGCCAGTTTGAGCCGCGCCAAGCCATCTTGGGCCAACGCGCTCACGGCTTCAGGTCGCCCATCCACCAGCGGCACCCTCTTTTGTGCCTCCAGTGCCGGAATAGCCTGTAGCCAATTTGCAAGGGCCAACGCGTAGCCCGCATCCAGCGCTACGCTCTCCTCACAAGTCCCCAAGCTGCGCGCCGCTGCCAAAAGCAGTGCGCCGCCGGTGTCCTGTAAATAGCGGGTTTGGTGGGCCATATCCTCAAACGGATCTTTGTAAATATCCCAACGCCGCGCCTCGATCAGCCGGTCCAGAACTTCTGCATCATCGGCACTCAGAACCTCCGCAAGTGGCGACACAACTTCATGCCGCCGCACGGGTTTGCCGTCGCGGATTTCGTCCAACGCATCGCGCCACCATTGCAGACGCATCTCCGCAATCATGCTCTCCTGCGTCACCCAGGGTGCGCGGGCCACCTCGACATTGAAGGCGTAAATGGGCAACAGCACATTCCTCGCCGCCGGCTTTGCCGCCAGCACCGAAGCAAAGCGATCCGGATCACCACGTTGCACCAACTCGGCACAGGCGTTTAGATCGTCCTGTGTCACGCAACGGCTCCGGACTTACGCGCAACCTTTGCCCCAACATGCACCAGCTTCCAATTCAGCGCGTCAAGCAGCGCTTCAAAACTGGCGTCCACTATGTTGGCCGACACACCAACTGTGGACCAGTGTCGGCCACTATCGTCCTCAAAATCTATTATGACCCGCGTGACCGCTTCAGTGCCGCCATTGGTGATCCGCACCTTAAAGTCCACCAGTCGCACGTCATCTATCACGTTCTGATACGGCCCCAAGTCTGACTTTAGTGCTTGCCAAAGCGCGTTGACTGGCCCCTCGTCGCTCATCTCGTCCGCATGATCATTTTTGAAGTAGCTGGTGGTTTTCTGCCCATTGGGCAGCTGCACCGTGACAACCGCTTCGCTTTCCACCACCAAATGGCCGCGCGCATTGCGGCGACGCTCGGAAATCACGCGATAGCGCTCTACATCAAAGAAACTCTCTGTCAGCCCCAACGCATCCCGCGCCAACAGCTCAAAACTGGCCTGCGCCGTGTCATAGGAATAGCCTTTGGCCTCGGCCTCTTTGATGCGGTTGAGGATGTCCCCCAACGCTGAATTGCCCTTTTCGACCTCAAGCCCCGCATCCGCCAAGCGCTTCCGCAAGTTGCTCTGCCCAGCTTGGTTGGACATCGGAATGACCCGTTCATTGCCCACCACGGACGGATCCACATGCTCATAGGTGCTGGGATCTTTCAGGATCGCACTGGCATGTAAGCCTGCCTTATGCGCAAAAGCACTCGCGCCCACAAAGGCTGCCTGCCGCATTGGCACACGGTTTAAGATGTCATCCAACATCCGGCTAGCGCGCGTGAGCCCTTCTAGGGCCTCAACACTCACGCCAATCTCAAGCGTGCTCGCATACGGCTCCTTGAGCAACAGCGTCGGGATCAGCGTGGTCAGGTTGGCATTGCCACAACGCTCCCCCAAACCATTCAGCGTCCCCTGAACCTGCCGCGCCCCCGCATCCACCGCCGCCAAGGAGTTGGCCACAGCGTGCTCCGTGTCATTGTGGGTATGAATACCCAAATGATCACCCGGAATACCCGCCGCAATCACCGCCTTGGTGATCTCACAAACTTCACGCGGCAAGGCCCCGCCGTTGGTGTCACACAACACAACCCAACGTGCACCAGCCTCATAGGCCGCTTTCACCACCTCCAGCGCGTATGCCGGATTGGCTTTGTATCCGTCAAAGAAATGCTCCGCGTCAAACAACGCCTCACGTCCCTGCGCCACCATATAAGCCACAGATTTGGCTACGTTTTCGGTGTTCTCCGCCAGCGTAATTCCTAATGCCTTGGTCACGTGGAAGTCATGGGTTTTGCCTACCAGACACACCGCCTCGGTGCCCGCGTTCATCACCGCCGCCAACACATCATCGTTCTCCGCCGACATGCCCACGCGTTTGGTCATGCCAAAAGCGGTGAACGTCGCGTTCAACTTGGGCTTGGAGTCAAAAAACTCGCTGTCCGTCGGGTTCGCCCCGGGCCAGCCGCCCTCAATGTAGTCGATGCCCATGGCGTCCAGCGTGGCCGCAATCTGCGCCTTTTCACCGGTGGAAAACTGCACACCCTGTGTCTGCTGCCCATCGCGCAGCGTGGTGTCGTAGAGATAGAGGCGTTCTTTAGTCACAACAACTTTCCTTCTTCGTCCGTGGCGCTTGCGTCACGGACAGCGCCCGACCGCCCCCATGGGCGGGCGCTTTGCTTCCGCCCGCGGCTGGTCGACGTCCTGTGTTATATGAAGACGTCACAGTAGCCCCTCCAACTTAGACGCATCAAAACCAGCGGCTGGCAGCAGTTCAACACCCGCTTTGCTCATCCGCACTTCAACACCGGCGTCCACCAACACCGACTTGATGCGATCAACTTCGGAAAAATCTTTGGTTTCCATCGCGTTGTCACGTGCTGCACTCAATTTATCGCACCAATAGTCAAGCTCAATCGAGTTCTCATTGCCCACCCAACCAGAGTCAACCAGGCTCAAATCGATGCCTAAAAATTCACAGCTTGCGCGCAAAGCCGCTGCTTCACCTTCTTTGGCAAGTTTCCGCAAGCGAGTAATCGCTTTGGACGTATTGAGATCGTCAGCAAGCGCGTCCAAGACTTCCTGATCTACATTCCCCGGTTTTACCCCCGCTGTCAGGCCGACAAAGTGATCCAAAGTTTGCTTGGCTTCCCGCGTCTTCTTCGCTGTCCAATCCATTGGTTTACGGTAGTGCGTGGATAGAAAAACAAATCGAATTACAGGCCCAAGTACCCCCTGCTCCAACAAATCCCGCACAGTGAAAAAATTGCCCAAGCTTTTGGACATTTTCTTGCCTTCCACCTGCAGCATCTCATTGTGCAGCCAGTAGTTGGCAAAATTGGAACTTGTGTTGGCACAGCAGCTCTGGGCAACTTCGTTTTCGTGGTGCGGGAACATCAAATCATTGCCACCCCCGTGAATGTCGATGACATGGGGCGCAGCCAGGGCCGCTTCCGACAGAACGCCAGCTTCCAGAGGCCTCTTCCAAAGCAATTCGTCGGCCATCGCAGAACACTCAATATGCCAACCCGGACGGCCCAGTCCCCACGGGCTGTCCCAGCCCGGCTGATCCGCGTCAGACGGCTTCCACAGCACAAAATCCATGGGATCTTCTTTGTAGCTCGCCACTTCCACCCGTGCGCCCGCAATCATGTCGTCCACCGACCGGCCAGACAGCTTGCCGTAGTTGTCGTATTTGCGCACCCGGAACAGCACATGACCCTCGTGTGCATAGGCATAGCCATCCGCAATCAACTTCTCGATCATGGTGATCATCTCATCAATATACTGCGTCGCGCGCGGCATATGATTGGGCTCCATCGCACCCAATGCGCCCATGTCATCAAGATACCACTGCGTGGTTTCTGCGGTGATCTCTCCAATACTGCGACCGCTCTCCGCCGCCCGCGTGTTGATCTTGTCATCCACGTCGGTGAAGTTGCGCACGTAGGTCACCTGATCAGCGCCATAGACCTCCCGCAGCAAACGATAAAGCACATCAAACACCACAACCGGCCGCGCATTGCCAATATGTGCGCGGTCATAAACCGTCGGTCCACAGACATACATCCGCACGTTTTTCGGGTCGATTGGCTCAAACACCTCTTTGCGGCGTTTCAGCGTATTGTGCAGCTTGATCTCAGTCATAAGTGGCTCCTCAGCACACGGGTGGTCCGTGGCGGGCTTACCAATTCTCAAACATGTTTGAAATAGAAGAGCAGCCCGCCTGACAATGTCAGCAGGTAATGCAGCAAATAATAATGGTGCGTGCAGTCTTCATGGTGGCGACCCTATGCGGCGGGCGAACCGTGGTCAAGTCTGACATCTCTGAATTGACCACGGAGTGCAGCAACGGCGACGCAGTAGAGCTGCGCCACCGTCTGGAAGTGTCTTATGACATTGTGCGATCAGGCCTGACGAAGAAGCTTCAGAACAGCCTGTCGCCGCGCGGCGAGTAGTGTTGCCTGTTTCGGCGCGCGCGCCTCACCATCACAATCCCCACTCCACATCCGCGCCCGCGTGGTCCGACCAAGTGGCAACCTCACCGGCAGCTTAAATGCCCGGCTGGTCTGCGCCAAAATGGTGAGTGCCACACCAATCGCAGTGATGGCCACGCCCACCCAGCTAACAGGCCCATACCTTTCGCCAAGAAAGACCACCCCAACAACCAAGCCAACACCGGCGGCCACGTACCCAATCTGGCTCAACAACACCGGACCACCCAGCTTCTGCAGTCTGAAATACGCAGGGAATGTCAGCGCTGCGGCCACAACTTGAACGGCCGCCGCCCAAGGTACATTTGCAACCGAGCTCAAAGCCATGCCTTCACCACGCAGCAACATCACAAGCACCAGGGCCGAAATTGCCATCCCGTGACTCCAGAACGCCAAAGCCATCGGATGCGCACCGCCTGGCCAATCCAACGTCCGGTACACATTACCCACAGCCAAAATAACGGGGATGGAAAGCCCGACAATCGACCACACCAATGTGCCGTCAACCCCGCCGCGCCCAAACGCCACCATCAACGCCCCAACAAGACCAAAACCAATGCCCCACAGCCCCAACCGAGACGGAGCTTTCAGACCAAACACAGCAGACAAGGCCAGTGTGGCCACAGGGGACAGCGCAAACATCATGCCCACCTGCCCTGCGCCCAGTTTTGGAACCAACCCAAAGATAAGCAGGTTGATCCCGGCAAAGCTGACAAGGCCAGAAATCACAACGTAGCGCAGCATTTTGCCGCGCGGCAGTTTCAGATGTCCCTGCAAAGCCAAAACCGGAAACAGGCTGAGGCTTGCCCCCATAGACACCAGCAAGGCCCAAACCATCGGCGAAACACCCGCCGCCGCCGACACTTTACTCAGAGGGAAGCCGACGCCCAAAAGGGCGCCGCACCAAATCAACAGCCCAACAGGGCCCACGTTGCGCACATCAGGCATAGCTGATCACCTCGTACTCGACGTCGTCAGGCCCCTGAAAATAAAACCGCGTTCCCGGCTCGTAGTCCGCATGGTTGCCAGGCACAAACCCCGCCGCTTTCACGCGCGTTTCCACCATATCCAGATCAGCAACGACAATGCCGATATGGTTCAATCCACCCGCACGATAATAGCTTTCTTCCGCGTTTTGGATCTCCTTAGGTGGCGCATATAGCGCCAGATAGCTCTCGGTGTCGCCCACGTGCACGGTGTGGCCACCATAAATTGACTCGCCTTCCCACCGCACCTGCCAATCAAACAGCTCACACAGGATCGCTGCAGTTGCTTTTGTGTCCCGTACCGTCAGGTTTACATGTTCTAGTTTCATGGCTCTGGTCCTTCCTCAGAATTTCTCGATGGACTCAGACTAATTCTTCAAGCTAACTTAAGCACAAGAACTTCTAATTGTTTAAATTCAGATAGATAATGAAACAGAAATCAAAACTCCGCTTGCGACCAACCGGTTTGACCATCGGTTTCATCTCTGAGCGCACTGGTCTCGCCCCCTCCGCCATCCGCTACTACGAGGAAGAAGGTATTGTGCATCCACATCGCACCGATACCGGCCAACGCCGCTATGAACGGGCTGACATCCGCCGCCTGTCTTTTGTGATGATTTCTCAGTCCTTGGGGTTTTCGATTGCCGAGATTCGCTCAGCTTTAGACAGCCTTCCCGCAAACCGCACGCCAACCAAAGCTGACTGGCAGGCCATCTCTGAATCGTTTCGCCAAAAGCTCGATGATCGAATTGCGCAAATGACCAAGCTACGTGAACAGCTTGACGGCTGTATTGGCTGTGGCTGTCTCAGCCTGTCCAATTGCAAACTCTACAACCCAGACGACCGCGCCCGCACCCGTGGAACTGGCCCCCGCTACCTGATGGGCGACAGCCCGTCGGATCTGGGAAAGGACACCTGACCCAAACGCCGGATACCAGAGTTTGTTCGATCCTTCTCCAGAGGTTTCGCGAAAACGCCGCAACGGAAATGTCGGGCATCACAACATTGAATTTGACTTGTTCTCCCACCCTCTGCCACCTGAGGGAAAACGACTATGAGGGAGTGCGGGACATGAAGCTTTCGCAGCGCATCACCAACATCACCGGCGGCGGTTCAGACGGCTGGGACGTGTTTTACAAAGCCCGGCGGATGATTTCCGAGGGCGTCGACGTGACCGAATTGACCATCGGCGAGCACGACATTCGCACCGATCCAGTGATCCTCACCGCAATGGACCAATCCGCCCGCGGCGGTCACACCGGATACGCCATGGTGCCCGGCACCCAGGAGATGCGCGAGGCCGTGGCCGCTCGCCTTACCGAACGCACCGGTGTGCCCACGACCTATGACAACATCCTGATCACCCCAGGTGGTCAAGCCGCATTGTTTGCCGCCCATGTTGCCACCTGCTCTCCTGGCGACCGGGCACTCTATATCGATCCCTATTATGCCACCTATCCCGGCACCATCCGCGGTGTCGGCGCAGAACCTGTACCGATCCGTACGCATGCCTCCAATGCGTTTAAGCCAAAACCGGAAGAGATTGCCGAGGAAGCCGCCAAAGGCGCCGCCTCTCTTTTGGTCAACACCCCCAACAACCCCACAGGCACGGTTTATGGCCGCGATACGCTCAACGGCATCGCACAGGTCTGCAAAGACCACGACCTCTGGCTGATCTCCGACGAAGTTTACGACACGCAAGTCTGGGATGGCGAGCACATCAGCCCCCGCACCTTGCCAGGCATGGCTGATCGCACCTTGGTGGTTGG
>NZ_CAJXIV010000013.1 GCF_913054185.1 uncultured Shimia sp. | reverse complement strand
ATGTGGGTTCCAGCGGTGGAGTGATGGCATCCGGGCCTTCAACATCATCATCGCTCTGCGGGGTGACAACCATGGCACCCAGTGCCAATGCGGATGTGCTCAACAATAGGGTAAGTAGCATGGAACGACAGTCCTTCTAACGCACAAGGTAATGATTTTTAAAGAAATCACTGGTTTGCCTATACACGCTAAGCGGTTGCATTCAACGAATGGATCGCCGTTAACTAATATTCGGGTGGAAACAGTGTGTTTCCCTAGTTTTTGGTCAAAAAAGTGTGGTCTTGGCGCACCGGCCGGGTCGTGAAGAGCCGATTTTGGCGCCACGGTTTTCATCGGGAGAGGGAAAGTGGTGGGCGACCCTGGAATCGAACCAGGCGTGCGTCTCCGCGAGGGAGTTACAGTCCCCTGCCACACCTTGCGGCCTGTCGCCCACTTTCCTGAGGCGCGCTGGCCTCGGTGTGAGGGGTATTTATTGGCATGGGCTGGGGCCGTCAACCACAAAATACCTTGCAGAGGCCGCTTCTTTTCCGCATTGGTGAACCCTCTTTATTTTGAAGGTGTCAGAGCGATGAAAAAACCCAAATGGGTCGTGCAAAAAGAACAGCAGAAACGCAAAGATGCGGCGGAAACCGTCTGGTTGTTTGGCCTGCATGCGGTGCGCGACGCTTTGGCGAATCCCAAGCGGGAAAAGCTGCGCCTTATCGTGACCAAAAATGCCGCCAACAAGCTGGCGGAAGCCATTGCTGAGTCCGGGATGACGCCTGAGGAAGTGGATCCACGCAAGTTCAACGCGCCGCTCGATCCGCAGTCTGTGCACCAGGGCGCCGCACTTGAGGTGAAGCCGTTGAACTGGGGCAAACTGTCGGACGTGGCGATTGCCGACGATGATCGCCCTCAGCGCCTGATCCTGCTGGACCGGGTGACCGACCCGCACAATGTGGGCGCCATTTTGCGCTCCGCCGAAGTCTTTGGCGCTTTGGCCGTGATTGGCACCCGTCACAACTCTGCCCCGGAAACTGGCGCCTTGGCCAAAACCGCCAGCGGCGCGCTCGAGCGCCAGCCCTATCTGCGTCTACGCAACCTGGCTGACACAATCACTGAGCTGCAAAGCATAGGTTATCTTGTGTTGGGCCTGGATGGCGAAGCTGAGGCAACAATCGAAACAGCGCTGGCAGACCGACACGATGCACCTATTGCGCTGGTGCTGGGGGCCGAAGGGCCGGGCTTGCGCCAAAAAACCAAAGAGACCGTGGATCAACTGGTGAAAATTGACTTTGCGGATGCCTTTGGCTCATTGAATGTGTCCAACGCCGCTGCCGTGGCGCTGTATGCGTCTTTGCCACGCAAAACCTGATCCCCTACACGTTCTGAAAAATTCCCGCCGGAGGCTCCCAACAGAGCCTCCGCGTGCCTAGATGGGATTGGGCAGTGCTATAGCTGAGGGAGAGCGTCATTTCACATCCATCCAAAATTGCCACCTGCTGTTATTGTGGTGCCCGCGCCGCGTTGGTGTTGGCTGGCGACACCCGCCATGAACTGGCCTGCAGCAAGTGTGGCGCGCCTCTGCACAATCTTAAACAAATGCCACGCCCGGCGTCGGGCAAGGATCCGGCGCATTTTGCGCATCCCATCCGTACCCCAAAGTCCAAAGGCAAAGTGGCGCATAAATCGGACAAACGTGCCGCCAACGCCAAGCCACATTGGAAAAGTGCGCCCAACCTCAAGAAGAAAAAAACCAAGAAGAAACGCGGGAAATGGGCCAAGGACCTGTTTGAAGATGTGTTTGACGTGATTGAGGATATCTTTGATTGAGCGGATATCTGCCCAATCTGTTAACCACTTGTTCATGAGAATCTCGCACGGTCTTTACATCCAATTCTGCGAACATACGTAGTGATGTAAGAGACACGGACTACGGAGCTTCCGTGTTTCCCTTCACTGTCCCTCGTTCCGAACTTGCGCCCAAGGTCCCTCTTGGGCGCTTTTTTTTGGCTTTTTTTCTGGGGGTGTCTCTGTAGGGTGGCGGTGAATTCAGACCTTCCGGAACAAGACACATTGCCATGACATATCCTGATCCCTTTTTGCGTGACATTCTGAAGCGCAGCAAAACCATCGCGGTGGTCGGCGTGTCGATGAACCCGGTGCGTCCGAGCTATTACGTGGCGCGGTATTTGTCGCTCAAAGGCTACACGGTCATTCCTGTGAATCCGGGACACGCAGGCAAAAATCTGTTTGGCGCCACCATACAACCCAGTTTAAGCGCCATTCAGGACCCTGTTGATATGGTCGATATCTTTCGCCGGTCCGAGGCTGTACCGGCGATTGTGGACGAAGCTTTGGCGCGGTTTCCAGCGTTACAGACAATCTGGATGCAAATTGGCGTAGAGCACGCCGAGGCCGCAGCAGTTGCTGAGGCGCGTGGCGTGGATGTGGTGCAAAACCGCTGCCCGAAAATTGAATATCAACGTCTGTTTGGCGAGCTGCGCATGGGCGGCTTCAACACCGGGGTGATTTCGTCAAAACTCTAAGCAGCCGGTTTGTCGGCTTTTGTGGATTTGACCAGCTCACCCATCACTTTTGCAAGTTCATCTTTGCGGAATGGTTTGCCAAGACAGGCGTTCATGCCAGCTTTCAGGTAACTGTTGGTTTGCTCCGGCAAGATGTTGGCAGAGAGTGCCACGATGGGCGTGTGTTGATTGGGGCCGGGATGCGCCCGTAGAATTTCCGTGGCCTCCACGCCGTCCATGTCCAACAGCTGAATGTCCATCAGGATCAGATCATAGCGTTTGGCGGCACAGCGTTGCAGGGCAGGCCGCCCATCCTCCACCATGTCCACGTCAACCCCCATGCTTTCCAGAAACCGCCGCACGATCATCTGGTTGGTGCGGTTGTCCTCCACCACCAACGCCTGAACTCCGCCAAAACTTGTGATGGTCGGCGCGCTGGCGTGTTGGGGTGTTTCCTTTGGCGCGTCGACAACCACCAGTGGGACAGTGAACCAGAAGGTGCTACCTTTGAACGGCGCGCTTTCCACGCCAATCTCGCCACCCATCAGTTCGACCAGCTCCTTGGAGATCGACAGGCCCAGCCCGGTGCCACCGTACCGGCGGTTGGTGGCAGAGCTGGCTTGCTCAAACTTGTTAAAAATACGCGCTTGGGCTTCTTGGGTGAGGCCAATGCCTTCATCCCGCACGGCAACATGTAGCAGCGCACCTTGCACTGAAACCATCAAAGTCACCGCACCGTTTTGGGAAAATTTGATGGCGTTGCCAACCAAATTGGTGATCACCTGATTGAGGCGCGTCGGATCGGCAGATATCCAGGCTGGAACGTCGGCGGCAATTTCGATGTCCAGCGCGAGTTCTTTGGCCTTGGCCGCTCCAGATTGTGCGGCCGAAATACCAGTCAGCATTTCGCGGGTCGCAAACGGAATGTTTTCAATGCTCACGCCATGTGCGGCAATCTTGGAATAGTCCAACACGTCGTTGATCAACACCATCAGGCTGCGACCAGAGCTGCGCCCGGTGGCCACTAGAGATTTTTGGTCTTCGGTCATCTCCGTTTCGTCCAGAAGTTGAAGAATGCCGGATAACCCATTGAGTGGCGTTCGAATTTCGTGGCTCATCTTCGCTAAAAACTCACTTTTTTCCCGATCCGCACGCTGTGCTTCGTCGCGCAGCTCAATCAGGCGCGCCTCTTTGCGCTGGATCTCGCTGTGGAACATAGTGAGCCCGACCATGAGAGTTGCGATAACCAGGGCTGTTGCCAAAGCCGCGCTGAGCGGCAAGGCTTCGAGTAGGAGGGCCGCTGCGACGAGATTGAGCGTGACCACAATCGCAGTGATCCAGGCAGCGCGCTGTCCGATCAAAAGCAGGGTTAGAACTGGGGGGCCGATCAAGAAGATCTCTTGACGCCACAAGTAGTCAGTATCCTTGAACATCAAAAGATTGGTGTGGGCAAGGAACACAAGTTCCAGAGCCACAGTGCTCAACACCATACTCTTGGTTTTGTGCCAAATCAAAGGTGTCAGAAAGTATCCCAGAACAAAAACGATCGATGCGGTTGCCAACGGCACGTCGTACTGTGGGTCAGTGGCGTGCAGGTACAGATTATAGAGGGCGGCAACAACGCCCAAAATGCCGGAGAACCCACACAAAAGCCTTGCGCGGGTGGCCTGAAATCCGTGGTCTTGAAGCAGCGGCGGCCAGAAGTAGTTTCTGATCACAGCGCCAAAACCTCTGGAAACGTCGGTAGTCATGACATCTGCAGTCTTGTTGCCTAGGTTTCTTTGATGACGCGTAGAGTCTTAAATTTACCTAAAGTTCGCTTACCATGTGTGGACCTTGGATCGAAAAACCCTTCTTTTTACCGTTTGCGTCCCGCTTGTACGACGTGGCGCTCTTCCCAGTTGTATCGGCTGTCTTCCAGTACCGGCGACCAGAACAGATACCCGCCATAGCGCCATGGATCGAGCACGATGCCTTCGCGCATTTTTTCGCCACGGGCGCTCATCACAACCGTGCTGTGCTCGATCAGGATGGTGTCGTGGTTGGCAATGGCACGGTGCATGTCCAGGGTCTGAAAATTTTCCTGACGCAAGCGGGTCTGGAGATCATCCGCCCAATGCCAGCACAGCCCGCGCGGGCGCCGACCTTGGTTGACCTTGGCGTTGTGCATCAGCGCGCTGTCGGTGACGTTGTAGTCTTGGCGCAGCACCAGTGAGTAATTGTAGGAAATCTCCGCCGCACGAGCGGCCTCGGCGGGGTCAACAGCTGGATCAAGAGCGATCAACGCTTGAGCCAATCCAGCCACATCCGCTGGCGCTTTCTCTTGCGGCGCGCCACACGCCACCAAAACCACTGCCGCCAGAAGCGCCAGTCCCACCCGTAAATTTGCAATCATCAACTCGAGGCCTCTTTGGACTTTTGCGCGACTATAGGCTGACCCGCGCAAATGCCAAAGTGTTTGCTTAGCCTTTGGGGCGCGCGGCTTTTTCGGCCACACCGCTGAGGCCCTGACGTCGGGCCAGCTCTGCCAGCACGTCGTCCAGCGCCACGTCACGCGCTTCCAGCATCACCAGCAGGTGATACAGCACATCGGCCGCCTCATAGGTCAGCTTCTCGCGGTCGCCTTTCACAGCTTCAATCACCGCTTCGATGGCTTCCTCGCCAAATTTCTCAGCGCATTTCTCCGGGCCTTTGGCCAGAAGCTTTGCTGTCCAGCTGCTTTCGGGGTCTGCTTTGGCGCGCTCAGCAATGGTGGCGGCCAATTCTTTTAGAACACTCATGTCAGCCTCATCGGAATACCGGCGTCGTGCATGTATTGCTTGGCTTCCTGCACAGTAAATTCGCCAAAGTGAAAGATCGATGCTGCCAAAACCGCACTTGCGCCCCCTTCGGTCACGCCTTCGACGAGATGGTCAAGTGTTCCCACGCCACCGGATGCAATCACCGGCACGTTCACTGCGTCGCTGATGGCTCGGGTCAGCGGCAGGTTGAAACCCGCTTTGGTGCCGTCGCGGTCCATCGATGTCAGCAGGATTTCCCCCGCACCTTTGGCCACCACCAGCTTGGCAAACTCCACCGCGTCAATTGGATTGCCGTTTTTGTCCAAAGCCGCTTTCCGCCCGCCATGGGTGAAAATACCCCATTTGTTGGGCACGCCGTTGTTGTCATGGCCAATGGTTTTGGCGTCAATCGCACAGACAATGCACTGGCTGCCAAACTGCGCGGCGGCTTCGGCAATCACATCCGGGTTGGCCACGGCCGCAGAATTGAAGCTCACCTTGTCAGCACCGGCCAGCAACAGTTTACGGACATCGGCCACAGTGCGCACACCTCCGCCAACTGTGAGGGGCACAAAACACTGCTCCGCTGTGCGCTGCACCATGTCAATCATCACGCCGCGATTGTCGTGGGTGGCATGAATGTCCAGAAAGCAAATTTCGTCCGCGCCAGCTGCGTCATACACGCGTGCGGCCTCAACCGGGTCGCCCGCATCGCGCAGGCCAACAAAGTTTACACCTTTGACCACACGGCCATCAGCGACATCCAGACAGGGAATGATACGAGTTTTCAGCATATCGGAGCTTTCTCAAAGCGTTGCGCCCCTCCTTAGCGTGGCGCGGCGCAACGTGCAATCTGCTCAGACGGAGGACGCCTAGGTTGCTCGTGCCACGCGCACCAATGACTCCCGCGCAATCAGGATGTGAAATGGCATAATGGTGGCCAAGTACATCCGCCCAAACAGGTTGTTGCGGTGCACCCATGTGGCGACAAACACCTTGCCGCCTTGCGAAAGCACCGACACCCTAAAATTCAGGTGGCTGTCATCAAACCCGGCAATCACCTCTGTGTCGCTCTCACTTTCCACAGGGAAAATCCCAACACAGTCCTGATTTTTGGGGGCTTCGGTGCGCAGGCCAAAAGGTTTCACCAACACAGTGCGCAAGTTGGCCAGCATCTGCGCCCAGCCGGGAAAGTTGGTGACAATTTCCGCCGCTTGGCGCGGTGGCATGTCACTGTCAATGCAATAACAATCCAGAAAATCATCCGGCGCAATACGGGCGTGTAGCTGACTGTTTTCGGGCAAGGGCGTGGCGGTGACATCAAAGAATGAAACGGACATCTGCGTCTCCTGATTTGTTCGCGCCGCCAAGCTGCGGCAGAACCAAGCAAACCCCAAGGCGTCACAAGGTCACGCCTCGCCTGATACGTCCTTGCTTTTGCGACGCAGGTCTTTGCTCACCATCACAATCAGGCTCACCACAATCACAAAGCCTACCGGCATGGTCAGGATCACCAAGCCAGCATTGGAATAAGCCGAATTGAGCTGTGCGCCGATGTTTTCACCGTTCACGAAACACCCGTCGGTGTGCATCGCCATGCCAAATGTGCAGCCATGGGCCTCGGCAGTGCGCTGCGCCCACCAGACCAAATAGGCTGGCCACACACAGGCCGCCAGCACCAGTGTCAGTACTGCATAAGCAATCTTGCGGCGCAGTCTCACGCCTTCAGGACTTTCAGCGCCTCTCCAAGGTCAATCGCGCCGTCATACAGCGCACGGCCAGAAATTGCGCCGTTCAGCGCTGCGCCACAGTTTTTGAGCGCCTTCAGGTCGTCGACAGAGCTCACACCACCGCTGGCGATCACCGGGATTGATACAGCTTTGGCCAGTGCTGCCGTGGCGTCCACGTTGGGACCTTTCATCGCACCGTCGCGCAGGATGTCAGTGTAGATGATCGCGCACACGCCGTCGTTTTCAAACGACTTGGCAAGATCGATCACGTCGACATCGGTCTCTTCGGCCCAACCTTTGGTCGCCACTTTGCCGTCACGTGCGTCAATACCCACGGCCACTTTACCGGGGAACTCTTTGGCCGCTTCACGCACCAGATCCGGGTTTTCCACCGCAACCGTGCCCAGGATCACGCGAGACAGGCCTTTGGAAATCCAGCGTTCAATCGTGGCCATGTCACGAATGCCACCACCCAGCTGCGCTGGCACATTGGTTTGCTTGAGGATTTCCTCAACCGGCGTCGCGTTGATCGGAATGCCCGCAAACGCGCCGTTCAGGTCCACCAGATGCAGCCACTCACAGCCCGCTTCGACAAATTCCAACGCCTGTGCGGCTGGGTTTTCGTTGAACACGGTTTCCTTGTCCATGTCACCATGCAGCAGGCGCACAGCATTGCCATCTTTGAGGTCAATCGCGGGATAAAGGATCATGGGGCAGGGGCCTTTTTGTCGTGTCGCGCCGAAACCGGCTGTTAAGGTTGGTTTTGCATGGTGTCGTCAAAATTGCAACGCGGCGAGACATCACTCCCTGACCCAAAGTCAGGGTTGATGCGACTCACAGGCTTGTCGCAGAGTTTGTGCAAATACTCGGGAGGAAAATGATGAAAAAAACGCTAATGGCTGCGGCCTTGACCCTGATTGGGGCCACATCGGCCTTTGCTGACCCCATTTTTGGCACTTGGAAAACCATTCCGGATGACAATGGCAACTATGGTCTGATCAACGTTGTGGCCTGTGGCAGCAAAATCTGCGGCACTCTGGCCAAATCGTTCAATCCGGATGGCAGCGAGCTCGATAGCCCAAACAACGGCCGCCAAATCATTTGGGATATGAACGCGGATGGCGGCGGGGCCTATAGCGGCGGCAAGGTCTACTCGCCGGACCGCGACAAGACTTACAAAGGCAAGTTGCAGCTCTCTGGCAATGCCTTGGCAGTGAGCGGCTGTGTCCTGGGCATCTGCCGCAGCGGCGGATCCTGGACCCGCGTCAAGTAACGCGCGCCTGCAGAAACACAAAAAGGCGCGGTTATCCCGCGCCTTTTTTTATGCTGTTCTGATCGTTCACACCGCGCCGGTGAACTCACCACGGGCCGGATAGTCGTTTTTGATTGCAAAATCCAACGCCCCCAGAAGCTCGCTGAAATGCGGGCGCACAAATGGCATGGTCTGCACCGAGCCATAATACAGCGCTTGCTCAGGGCTGACCATAAACAGACCCGGCTCGGAGAACAGCGCAGGCTCTTCAATGCCAATGGAGGTTTTGCCGCGTGAGGTGGAGATGTACAGACCCCATGCTTTGGCCACATCCAACGGCAGATCATAGGCCACGCGCAGGCCGGTGGCTTCAATCTTCTTGGCCATGTCAGCAGCGCGCTCTGCGCCATCGCTGCTGACTGCCACACAGGTTACGCCACGCTCGGTAAACGCGGCGACCAGCTTTTCCAGTTCTTTCAGGTAAGTGGCGCAGATCGGGCAGTGCAGGCCGCGATAGAAACACACCACAGTGCCGCGCTCAGAGCCTTCAGCGGAGAGATCAAAAGTGCCACCACCCACAAGTGGCAGAGTCAGGTTTGGCGTTCTTTGGCGGGGGATCAGCATAGGATTGTCCTCTTGAATTTGTGCTTGCTGGACTTATTGTCGGTTTCTGTGTCAATTAAATCCGATTGATCGTGCCAAAACTCCGAAAGCCTCAAATGGACCGCCTGACCACACTTGTTGAGAAATTTCACCTCACCGTGCATCCTGCCACGCTGCCTGAGGCCAATCTGATTGCCAAAGCCGGTGCCGATGGCACCCCGGCGCGGGTGGTGTTTTTCACGCGCGGTGCCTGCATGACCACTTGCGCAGGTGAAGTGCTCTTTGCCGCACAAGTGGATTGGATGGGGCTGTCCAACCCTTTGATGGCGGCTTTGCCGGATGAGGTACGTTACGATCTCAGCGGTGAAGAGGACAGTCGCGCCTTGGTACGCTTGATGGCAGAGGAAACCAGCGCCAACCGCTGCGGAGCCCAATCGGTGATCAATCGTTTGGGCGAGGCGTTGATGGTGCGCTTGCTGCGCGAGCAGATTTCCCAAGGCACCACTGAAGTGGGTTTGCTGGCTGGTCTGGCTGATCCCCGCCTCAGCCGGGCAATTGTTGCGATGCACGACTTTCCAGGCCGGGTCTGGAGCAATGCAGATCTTGCCCAAGAAGCTGGACTGTCCTTGTCGCGCTTCTCCGAACTCTTTGCGCAAATAGTAGGCGAAACCCCCATGGGGTATTTGCGCCGCTGGCGGCTGATATTGGCGCATCAGGACATCACCCGTGGCGACCGCGTCGACGCCGTAGCCCGCCGCTATGCCTACGCCAGTCCGGAGAGTTTCACGCGCGCCTTCCGCAAGGCCCACGGAGTTGCGCCCACGGCCCTGCGCGCGGCCTAGCTTTATTCTTCCCCAAATACCTCGGGGTGAATTGCGCATAGGCGCAAGAGGGGCTGGCCCCTCCCATGTGTGCCTTTAGGGCGTCCATTTCAGGAAGTTGCCAATCATGCGCAAGCCAATGTCCTGGCTCTTTTCCGGGTGGAACTGCATGCCGACCATGGTGTCGCGCCCGATGATGGCGGTCACGTCTCCACCATAGTCCACATGCGCCAAACGTTCTTCCGGCTTGGTCACATGGAACTGATAGGAGTGCACAAAATAGGTGTGGTCACCGCTTTTGATGCCATCGAGCAGCGCGTGCGGGTGGTCAATCACCAGATTGTTCCAGCCCATGTGTGGCACTTTTAGGCTGGCGTCACTTGGCTCAATCTTCTCAACGTCACCTTCGATCCAGCCCAACCCTTGGGTCAGCTCATATTCATGGCCTCGGCTGGCCATCAGCTGCATGCCCACACAAATACCCAGGAACGGCCGGCCTTTGCCTTCCACCGCCTCGACCATCGCATCATAGATGCCTTTGTGACCGCGCAGTTCTGCTGCACAGGCTGGAAAGGCGCCGTCACCGGGCAGCACCAGTCGGTCCGCCTTGGCAACCACATCGGCATCTGAGGTCACAACAACCTCACCGCCGTGCACCTCTGCGGCCATCCGTTGAAAGGCTTTTTCGGCAGAGTGCAAGTTGCCGCTTTCATAGTCGATGATCGCTGTGAGCATGATCTTGGTCCCATTTTTAGTGTCGCTTCCAAGTGAAACGAAACGCCGCGCGGGTCAAGAGGCTGCGGGGCAGGGGCGGCGTTTAGCCAGTGGCTTGTGTGCCAATCCGGTCAATCAATGCCATGACCGCTTCAAATGGGCTGTCTTCGATCGGCGCGTCGGTACAACCAAACTCGCCACCAAGATACAGCAATGTGAACCCGTGAATCAGCGACCACACCTGCGCCTCCACGATGTGCGGGTCCTCACCTTCCGGTACAAACGGAGCACAGACGCTGCGCAGGATCAGGTACGCTTCCGCTTCTTCGCGGTTGTCGCTACGCGGCGCATGCACGCCCAACCCGTGTTCGCCAAACATCACTTTGAGCAACCCACTGTGACCGAGACCAAACTGCAAATAACCGCGGCATATGCTGCGCAGACGGGCGCGGTCAGTCTGCTCTCCAGCATCAATTGCCTCCGTCATGTATTTGGAAAATATGTCAAAACCTTCTTCAGCAATGGCCGTGATCAACCCCGGCAGCCCGGCAAAGTGATGCGCAGGAGCCGCATGAGACACGCCAGCGCGCGCGGCACATTTGCGTAAACTCAGCGCTTCCAGCCCACCTTCTTCCAACAAATCAATGCCCGCCCGGATCAGGGCGCGTTTGAGGTCTCCGTGGTGGTGGCGGGTTTTTGCTGTGGTCATAGGCGCACATTACCCCGGGACTTGACAGTGTCAAGCTGTTCTGATTTTTACAGTGTCAAGATTAACTTTACAGTGTCAAATTGATCGGAGTGTCCCATGTACCCCATCCCCAAACGCCCGCTGCTGCCGCGCAGCCTGCCAGTTTTGTGGTTCCTTGCCATTGCCATCGCCTTGGCGTCGATGCGGTTCCTGATTGCCGACATTGCTTTGGTGATGCCGTTTATGTTGCACCACGCGCTGGAGCGTCCGATCCTGCTTTATGGCCACATTGCATTGGCTCCTATCGCACTGGCGCTGTTGCCATTGCAGTTCAGCACAAAACTGCGCCTCCGCCGCCCAAGACTGCACCGTTGGCTGGGACGTCTCTACGGTGTGATGATCCTGCTCTCTGGTTTGTCGGGCTTCTTCCTCGCCTTCCAAACCGAGATGGGGCCGATTGCGGCCTCTGGATTGGCATCGCTAGCGGTGGCCTGGCTCAGCACCACCGCCGTGGCCATCTACCTGGCCACTCAACGCAACATTCCGGCGCACCGCCGCTGGATGATCCGATCCGCCGCCCTGACGCTCTCCGCCGTCACCCTGCGGCTCTACCTGCCCATAGGTGAACTCACCGTGGGCATGGACAGCGCATACCCGATAATCTGTTGGGCCTGCTGGGTGCCAAACATGTTTGTTGCGGAATGGCTGATCCGAAGAGAGCTTTCGCCAAGCTCCGCACAACCTGCGTAAAACAAAAAAGCCCGCGCAGTGCGGGCTTTTTAAACATCTTGGTAAATAAGGCGACTTAAAGCGCGCCTTTGGTGGAGGGGATGGCGTCTGCCTTGCGGGGATCCACTGCCACCGCGTCACGCAATGCACGCGCCACGGCTTTGAAGGTCGCCTCAGCAATGTGATGGCTGTTGAACCCGTGGATCTGGTCCACATGCAGGGTGATGCCGCCGTGGGTGGCCAAGCCCTGGAAGAACTCGCGCACCAATTCGGTGTCAAAAGTGCCAATCTTCTGGGTTGGCATCTCCAGGTTCCAAATCAGGAACGGACGCGCGGACAGATCAAGACTGGCCCGCACTTGCGCATCATCCATCGGCAGGTGGCAGGTTGCATAACGGCGAATGCCTTTTTTGTCACCGAGTGCTTGGGTTAGCGCCTGACCCAGCGAGATGCCCACATCCTCTACCGTGTGGTGGTCATCGATGTGATAATCACCTTCGGCGCGGATGGTCATGTCAATCAGGCTGTGGCGCGACAGCTGATCCAGCATGTGGTCAAAGAAGCCCACGCCGGTCTGGTTGTCATAAGTGCCGGTCCCGTCGAGATTGATCTCCACGGTGATCTTGGTTTCCGCAGTGGTGCGGCTCACGCTTGCCTGACGCATCTGGTCATCCTTCGCTGATAGTCGGCCACCTTATAGGCAGCGCATCTGCGCGGGCCAAGGGGGCGCAGTTTGCGATTGTGGTCAGGGTGGCATTTGTGCCAGCTTACCCCCAAACCGACATGAGGGCTTTTATGACCACCTGCGTCTTTATCCAGATCCGCTGCAAACCCGGCACCACTTACCGCGTCGCCGAAGAAATTGCGCTCAAGGAAATCCACTCCGAGCTACACTCCACCAGTGGTGAGTATGACTTGCTGATGAAGCTTTACATCCCAGAGGGTGAAGATGTGGGCAAGTTCATCAACCACCATATGCTGGATATCGCGGACGTCGAACGCACGCTGACGACGCTGACCTTCAAGGCGTTTTAGACCTTCGTAAACAGGAGACTGCCATAGCCGATTTGGACACAAACAAAGCCAACGCCATGACGTTCTACGATCTGATGTTCAATCAGAACAAGCCGCGTGAGGCGGTAGAGACCTACGTTGGCGCCGAGTACATCCAGCACAATCCACATGTTGGCGACGGCAAAGAGGCCTTTATCACTTATTTTGAACGGATGGCGGTGGAGTACCCCGGCAAGAAAGTCCACTTCAAACGCGCCATTGCAGAAGGCAATTTGGTGGTGCTGCACTGCCATCAGGAATGGCCCGGCGATGAAGACTACGCCGGTATTGACATCTTCCGTTTTGATGACGAAGGGAAGGTGGTGGAGCACTGGGATGTGTTGCAAACCATCCCAGCGACCTCAGCCAATGATAACGGGTTGTTCTAAACCGATTTCCCATTGATCCAGGTGGCCGCGATGGCGCGGTCATCGCCCATCATAATGGTGGGGAACAGCGCTTCCCAGAGATCATTGGCCCGCACGGACCTCTGCTCAATTTCCGGCGTGCTCGCCAAATCCAGTACCACCAGATCTGCCTCCATGCCCACGGCCAGATTGCCAATTTTGTCTTCCATATGCAGCGCCCGCGCAGAGCCTTGCGTGGCCAGCCACATAAGTTCTGCCGCGTGTAGGGGGCGATGGCGCAGTTGTCCAACTTCATATGCGCTCGCCATGGTGCGCAGCATCGAAAAGCTGGACCCGCCGCCGGTGTCACTGGCCAGGCCAACTCGTTGACCCGCGGCCATCAGACCTCCCATGTCAAACAGGCCCGACCCGATGAAGGTGTTAGAGGTGGGACAGTGGATCAATCCAGCCCCAACCTCGCGCAGCCGGTCCTTTTCACGCTCTTCCAGATGGATCGCGTGGCCATAGAGGCCTTTCTCGCCCAAGAGGCCAAATTGCTCATAGGTGTCTAAGTAGTCCCGCGCCTCAGGGAACAACTCTGCCACCCAGGCAATTTCATCGGTCTGTTCACTCAGATGGGTCTGCATCAGGCAATCCGGATGCTCTGCCCAGAGACTGCCAAGCGCCTCTAACTGCTCCGGTGTGGAAGTTGGCGAAAATCTCGGCGTGATGGCATAGCTGATCCGGTCAACTCCGGCCCAGCGTTCTATCAAAGCCTTACTGTCATCATAGGCGCTCTGCGGAGTATCACGCAGCCCGTCCGGCGCATTACGGTCCATACAGGTCTTGCCCGCAATCACGCGCTGGCCTCGGGCCTGCGCTGCTTCAAAGAAAGCGTCGACTGACTCGGTGTGAATTGTGCAGTAGCTCGCCATGGTGGTCACACCGTGTTTTGCGGTGAGGTCGAGGTAAGTGTTGGAAATCTGATCCGCATACGCCCGATCGCCAAACCGCATCTCTTCGGGAAAGGTGTAGCTGTTGAGCCAATCAATCAGCCGCTTGCCCCAGCTCGCGATGATGCCGGTCTGCGGGTAGTGCACATGTGCATCCACAAAGCCTGCGGAGATCAGCTTGTCGCCATAGTCGACCACGTCTGCCGCAGGGTAGGCGGCCCGCATGGCGTCGGATGTGCCAAGCGCCACAATGCGGCCAGCCTCAAGGACAACCCCACCTCGGGTTTCATGTCGCGCCGCGTCCACGCCTGTCTCAAACGGATTGGCGGCAAAGCTCAGTGTCTGCCCAAGCAGGAGGGTCTGTGCGCACATAAGTATCTCCAATCAGTTGGGGGCGGTCTTTTTTCCACATCAACGGGTCGTGTCCCATTGAGTCCATGCTTTGATTTAAACTAAGGTCCGCATCAAGTCCAAGACCGCACTTGGCGGTAGAGTGTCAAATGGGGAGCGCGTCATGCCCAACACAGAGTTGCAGACCGCCCCCGAAGCAGAGACCGAAGACTACAGGCTTTCCAAAAAACTGATTGCCGGTGTGCTCTACGCGCTGGAGGCACAAGACCGCCACACGCTTGTCGAGTTAACCGAGCCGCTGCACCCGGCTGACATCGCTGACCTTCTGGAACAGATCAATCCGTTTGACCGCCGTCGCCTTGTGCAGCTCTATGGCGAGGAGTTTGATGGGGATATCCTGTCGGAACTGGACGATGGTCTGCGCGAAGACGTTATGGCGGTTCTCCAACCGGACGTTCTTGCTGACGCGGTGCGTGATCTGGAAAGCGATGACATTGTCGACATCGTTGAAGACCTGGATGAACCGGCGCAGGAAGCCATTCTTGAAACGCTGGAAGATGCGGACCGGGTCGCGGTTGAGCAGGCGCTTAGTTACCCGGAGAACACCGCCGGTCGTTTGATGCAGCGCGAGACTGTGTATGCGCCGGAACACTGGACAGTGGGAGAAGCGAGCGACTACCTGCGCAACGCTGAAGAGCTGCCGGAACAGTTTTATCACGTGATCCTTGTGGACCCGCGTATGAAACCGGTCGGTAACGTCACACTGGGCAAGCTGATGTCGTCTCATCGCGATCTGCCACTGGCCAAAGTGGTGGAAGAGTTGTTTCAGGTGATCCCGGTCACGCAGGATGAAGAAGACGTGGCTTACGCCTTCAACCAATACCACCTGATCTCTGCCCCTGTGGTGGATGAGGATGAGCGCCTTGTTGGTGTGATCACCATTGATGACGCCATGGCAGTGCTGGATGAAGAGCACGAAGAAGATATCCTGCGCATGGCGGGTGTGAGTGACGAAGCCAGCCTGTCCGATACCATCCTTGATGCCGCCAAGGGCCGCGCCACCTGGCTGTTTGTGAACCTGCTGACCGCCATTCTGGCCTCCGGCGTGATCAATCTCTTTGCGGATACCGTGGATCAAATGGTGGCGCTGGCGGTGCTGATGCCGATTGTCGCCTCTATGGGGGGCAACGCGGGCACACAGACCATGACTGTGACCGTGCGTGCGCTGGCGACCAAAGACCTCACCGCGCAAAATGCCTGGCGGGTGATCCGGCGGGAGGTTTCCGTGGGGGCACTCAATGGCGCGCTGTTTGGCCTGATCATGGCGGGTGTGGCCGGTGTCTGGTTTGGCGTGCCAATGCTGGCACTGGTGATTGCCGTGGCGATGTTCCTCACCCAGATCGCGGCCGCGCTGGGCGGCATCCTGATCCCGATGACGCTGGAGCGTATGAACATCGACCCAGCCTTGGCCTCTGGTCCCTTTGTCACCACCGTGACCGATGTGGTGGGGTTTTTCCTGTTTCTGGGCCTGTCTGCCCATATGCTGCTCTAACCAAAGGATTGGGCTATGGATCTCACAGAGCAAAAAGCAGCAGCACGAAAGCTGGCCTTTGCCCGTCGCAAAGACGCCTTTGCCAACGCAGCCCCCGGCCGATCGGCGCATCTTTCCGCAGTGCTGGCAGGGTATCGTGGAGTTCCCCTAGCAGGGTACATGCCGATCCGCACCGAAATCTCTCCGCTGGCGGCAATGGCCGAAGCCTCGGCCCATGGCCCCGTGGGGGTTCCAGTCATCCAAGGCGAGGCCATGCCCTTGGAGTTCTCCCGCTGGGAACCGGACGGCGCACTCCGCGATGGCCCTTTTGGCGCGAAGGTACCCATTGAGGACAACTTCTTTGACCCAGAGATTGTGATTGTGCCGCTGGTGGCCTTTGACATCAGGGGCGGACGGCTTGGCTATGGCGGTGGCTTTTATGATCGCACACTAGAGCGCCTGCGGGCCCGCCGCGCCACTTTGGCCATTGGCCTGGCGTTTGACGCACAAGAGGCTGACGCTCTGCCTTTAGAAGACACCGATCAGCCTCTTGATATGATGATCACGGATACCCGGATTATCGAGTTTTAGGAGTCAAACTCCGGATTGGCTCCGGTGGCATTCACCCGGAAATACTCCCAGGCATCCTGCTCACCGCCACCTTTGAATTTACAGACGCCATATTGATTGCCGTCTGCGTCTTTGCGGATTTCATAAGCGTGACCTTGATTGATACAGAAAGTCGCGGCAGGGTTGGCCGCATCAGCAGCCTGGTTTGGGGCGGAGTATTCATCACAGCCCGCCAGAGCGGCCAAAGCGCCCGTTGCTGCCAGTGTCAAAATAGGTTTCATCAATAACATCCTGTGTTGTCTGTTCCTGCCTAAGATATCGCCTGATTGGTGTGGAGCAAGGGCGGAGTACACGCTGACTTGCGCCGTTACGCCACATTCCGCTGGTGACACTCTTGCCAAGCGCGAAACTCCCCCCTAGGACGATCCCCATGAAAATGCTTTTCCTTGGTGATGTGATGGGCCGCGCGGGACGTGCGGCTGTGGTGGAACGCCTGCCGAAGCTGCGCGACGCGTGGCGGCTGGATTTTGTTGTGGTCAACGGCGAAAATGCCTCCAACGGCATGGGCCTGTCTGGCGACCATGCCAAGACGCTGCTGGACGCGGGCGCAGACTGTATCACGCTGGGCGATCACGCCTTTGACCAAAAAGACATGTTGCAGTTCATCCAAAACGAGCCTCGTGTCATTCGTCCGCTGAACATTGCGCGTGGCGATGTACCTGGCAAAGGCTTTCGCGTGTTCACCGCCCGTGCTGGGCGCAAGGTGCTGGTGACACAGGCACTGGGCCAGGTTTTCATGAAGCAGCCTTACAGTGATCCGTTCTCAGCCGTAGACCAAGTGCTGCGCGCCCATCCACGTGGCGGCATGGTGCAGGCGGCAATTGTCGACATGCATTGCGAAGCCACGTCCGAGAAAATGGGCATGGGGCACTACTGCGACGGGCGTGTGAGCCTTGTGGTCGGTACCCACACGCATATCCCAACCGCAGACACACAGATCCTGCCTGGTGGCACCGCATTTCAAGCAGATGCGGGCATGTGTGGGGATTACAACTCGGTGATTGGCATGGAAAAGACCGAACCCATGCGCCGCTTTGTGACCGGCATGCCCAAATCACGGTTTACGCCTGCGCTGGGCGAAGCCACGCTCTCTGGGGTCTATGTGGAAACCGACGACCGCACCGGCGCCGCAACTCGTATCGAAATGGTCCGTCAGGGTGGGCGGTTGAGCCAATGTGGCCCCAGTTGACGCCAAAATGTTGGTTTGATCTGAGGCGAGCACCTGCCCAACAGGCATCTACCTAAAATCTGTTGCCCAACAGGGCCTTCATGCTAAACGTTGGCCGCTGGTAACAACGGGATTGGTATGGATCTTTTTGCATTTTCGCAAACCACACAGGCGGTTTTGGCGCTTCTCACCGTGTTGGGCATGTTTGTGCTGTTTCTGCGCGAAGCCTATCCCACTGAGGTGGTTGCCATCGGCGGCGTTGCAGTTCTCCTGTTTTTAGGGGTCTTGCCATATCAAGCCGCGCTTGGTGTCCTGTCCAACCCAGCCCCTTGGACCATCGCGGCGATGTTCATTGTCATGGGTGCTTTGGTGCGCACCGGCGCATTGTCGGTCTTCACCTCTTTGGCAGATGGTCAGGCTCAAGAACGTCCACAAGTCGCGATCTCGGTCTTGCTGTGCTTTGTGGTGATCGCCTCTGCGTTTGTGTCCAACACGCCCGTGGTGGTGGTGATGATCCCGGTGTTCACGCAACTGGCGCGTACCTTGGGAACTTCGGCCTCTAAGCTTCTGATCCCATTGAGTTATGCGGCGATCATGGGGGGCACATTGACCCTCATCGGCACGTCCACCAACCTTTTGGTGGACGGTGTGGCCCGCGACCAAGGCTTGGAGCCTTTCAGCATTTTTGAGGTCACGCCTTTGGGCCTGATCATTGTCGTTTGGGGCATGGCGTATCTCTACTTTTTTGGCCGTCGCCTTCTGCCGGAACGCGCCAGTATGGCGGACCTGCTGTCCAACCGCAGCCAGATGAAGTTTTTCACCGAGGCGGTGATCCCACCGGAGAGCAATTTGATTGGCCGGGAGGTCACTGGTGTTCAGTTGTTCAAACGGGATGGCGTGCGTTTGGTGGATGTGATCCGTGGCGACACATCTCTGCGCCGCAACCTTGCTGGCGTGACTCTGCAAGTGGGGGACCGCGTGGTACTGCGCACCAAGATGACAGAGCTGCTGAGCCTACAGCGCAACAAATCCCTCAAGCGTTTGGATCAGGTTGGCGCGGTGGAGACCACCACCGTCGAAGCGTTGATCACGCCCGGCTGTAAAATGGTTGGGCGCCGCCTTGGATCACTTCGCTTGCGGCGTCGCTTTGGTGTCTATCCGCTGGCGGTGCACCGCCGGAACCAGAATATCGGCCAGCAGTTGGATCAGCTGGTGGTCCGCGTGGGTGACACTTTGCTGCTCGAGGGCGCGCCAGAAGACATTCAACGTCTTGCCAGTGAAATGGACATGGTGGACGTGTCCCAGCCGTCGGAGCGGGAATACCGCCGCGGCCATGCGCCAATTGCCTTGGGCGCGATGATGGGCATTGTGATCCTCGCAGGCATGGGCGTGGCCCCAATCCTGTATCTCGCTATTCTGGCTGTGGCTGTGGTTCTGCTCACCCGCTGTATCGACGCGGATGAGGCGTTTTCATTTGTCGATGGCCGTCTGCTGTCTCTGATTTTTGCCATGCTTGCCATCGGGGCCGCCCTGTCGCATTCCGGCGCGGTGTCGCTGATCGTGAACGGTCTTGCGCCGGCGCTGCAAGGCCTGCCGCCATTCCTGTTGATTTGGGCGATCTATCTGCTGACATCTGTCCTGACCGAGCTGGTCTCCAACAACGCGGTCGCCGTGGTTGTCACCCCCATCGCTGTGGGGTTGGCACAGGCCATTGGTGTGGATCCGCGCCCCCTGGTTGTCGCCGTGATGATTGCTGCCTCGGCCAGCTTTGCGACACCCATCGGCTATCAGACCAATATGCTGGTCTTTGGGCCCGGCGGTTACAAGTTCACCGACTTTATGCGCGTCGGCATTCCGCTGAACCTGTCGATTGGCATTTTGGCCTCCGCGTTGATTCCGTTCTTTTGGCCGCTGTAAGGCCATTAAAACAGCGCGCAACGTGTGTTGCGTTTACCGTTGCGCGCCTTAGGCAGCTGAAAAAACGCACCTCCGCAATACAGTCGCGATACAGACATAATACCGACGTCAAAACAGCGTCAAATTTGCTGGTTAATAGGCCAACAAAAAACGCGCCGCAGAGGCCTGCGGCGCGTTGTCTTTGAATCAGATGAAGATCACTTCTTTTTGCGCGGTGGCATCAGGTCGGTGATCGTGCCTTCAAACATCTCAGCAGCAAAATTGATAGTCTCACTGAGCGTCGGGTGGGGGTGAATCGTGTGTCCCAGATCCACCGCATCTGCGCCCATTTCGATGGCCAGAGCCACCTCTGCAATCAGGTCACCGGCGTTGGGGCCAACAATCCCCGCGCCGATCACGCGCTCGGATTCTTCGTCGAAAATCAACTTGGTAAGCCCTTCAGAGCGGCCCAAAGATAGCGAGCGCCCGGAGGCGGCCCAAGGGAAAACACCCTTGCCAATTTTTAGCCCTTCGGCCTTGGCCTGTGTCTCCGTGACACCCACCCAAGAAACCTCGGGATCGGTGTAGGCCACCGATGGGATCACCCGCGCATCAAAGTGACGTTTGTGACCCGCAGCCACTTCAGCGGCCACTTTGCCTTCATGCACAGCCTTATGCGCCAGCATTGGCTGTCCAACAACATCGCCAATGGCAAAAATGTGAGGTGCACCAGTGCGTTGCTGACTGTCGACCGCAATGAACCCACGCTCATCCACAGCCACACCAGCCGCCGCTGCGTTGACCTTCGCCCCATTTGGACGACGCCCTACTGCAACAAGCACTTTGTCAAACGTATCAACGACTTCGCCCTTAGGGCCTTCCATGGTGACTTCGAGACCAGCGTCCGTTGCTTTAACTGCAGTGACTTTGGTTTTGGTTAGGATGGCCTCATACCGTCCCTCGATCCGCTTATGCAGCGGCTTCACAACGTCTTTGTCCGCACCAGGAATGATCTGATCCATGAACTCAACGATGGTCACTTTTGAGCCCAACGCGTCATACACAGTCGCCATTTCCAGGCCGATGATGCCGCCGCCAAGCACCAGCAGACGCTCTGGCACATCTTCCAATTCCAGCGCGCCGGTGCTGTCGATCACGCGTGGATCATGTTGTGGGATGAAGGGCAGGGTGACCGGCTCAGAACCGGCCGCAATGACACATTGGTCAAAGCTGACAGTGGACTTCTCGCCGTTATTGTCGACCTCAATCATATTGGGGCCAGTGAAGGTGCCGTAGCCGTTCACAACCTGCACCTTGCGCGCTTTCGCCAATCCGCCTAGGCCGCCAGTTAGTTGATTTACAACGCTTTCTTTCCAGCCGCGCAGCTTATCCAGATCAACCTCAGGCTTGGCAAAGCTGATGCCATGCTCCGCCATTTCCTCAGCCTCGGTGATCACCTTGGCAGAGTGCAACAGCGCCTTGGACGGGATACAACCGACGTTCAGGCAAACACCACCCAGCGAGCTGTCTTTCTCGATCAGCACAACCTTTTTTCCAAGGTCCGCAGCGCGGAAAGCCGCCGTGTAGCCACCTGGGCCAGAGCCCAGTACAACCACTTCGGCGTGCACATCGCCGGTGCCCGTGGCAGAGCCAGTGGCGGCTACTGCCTGCGGAGCAGAAGGTGCTTCTGCAGTTGCAGCCTTAGGCGCCTCAGCAGCACCTTCAGCTTCCAACACAAGGATCAAGCTGCCTTCCGACACAGCGTCGCCTTCGGCCACTTTGATGTCTTTCACCACGCCTGCGGCGGGCGATGGCACTTCCATAGTGGCTTTGTCGCTTTCGACCTCAATGAGCGGGTCTTCTGCGGCAACGGTGTCCCCAACAGAAACCAGAACGGAGACCACGGGAACTTCTGAAAAGTCCCCAATATCAGGTACTTTGACGTCCATCTTAGTTCTCCTTACCACATCAACTTGCGCATATCGCCAAGCAGGGTTTTCAACGTCACGGTGAACCGTGCCGCCAAAGCCCCATCAATGGCGCGGTGGTCATAGCTGAGCGACAGTGGCTGCATCAGGCGTGGCACAAACTCTTCGCCATTCCACACAGGCGCCATTTTGGAGCGGGTCAGACCAAGAATGGCCACTTCCGGCGCATTCACGATTGGCGTGAAAGACGTACCGCCAATGCCGCCGAGGCTGGAGATTGTGAAGGTTGCGCCTTGCATATCGCCGCTCTTCAACTCGCCTGCACGGGCTTTGCCGGACAACTCCATGAGATCTTTGGAGATGTCCACGATACCTTTGCGGTCCGCATCTTTGATCACAGGAACAACCAACCCGTTGGGCGTGTCTGCTGCAAAGCCGATGTTGTAGTAGTCTTTCTTGATCAGCTTGTCGCCATCCGGGTGGATCGAGGAGTTCACTTCCCAATGCTGCTTCAGCGCAGAGACAGAGGCTTTGATCACAAATGACAGCAGGGTCACGCGATAGCCTTCTTCCTTGGCCATCGTGTCCATTTCTTTGCGGTACTTGTCCAGATCGGTGATGTCCGCTTCGTCGTTGTGGGTGACATGCGGAATGTTGAGCCAGCTGCGGTGCAACGCAGGACCGGACAGTTTCTTGATCCGTGGCATGTCCACATCTTCGACAGGGCCAAATTTGGAGAAATCCACGGTTGGAATTGGTGGAATGCCCATGCCGCCCTGTGCTGCGCCACCAGCCACAGGGGCCGCTGTGGTGCTCTTCAGGAAGGCGGTTACGTCTTCACGCAGGATACGACCTTTGCGACCCGAGCCATTCACCTTGGCCAGATCCACGTCCAACTGGCGTGCAAAGGCGCGCACAGATGGGGAGGCGTGAGTCTTGCCAAATCCGGCATCGGTAACCGCTGCGGGAGCTGGCGCGGCTACCGGGGCTGGTGCTGCGGCAGCAGGCGCGGCGGCCTCTGCTTTAGGGGCAGGGGCCTCCGCCGCTTCACCTTCTGCGTCCAGCGTCAGGATAAGGGAGCCTTCGGACACCGCGTCGCCTTCCGCAACTTTGATTTCCACGATTTTGCCAGCCACGGGGGAGGGCACTTCCATGGTGGCCTTGTCGCTTTCCACTTCGATCAGCGGATCTTCTGCGGCGACCACGTCACCGGCACTCACAAGAACGGAAACCACTGGAACTTCAGTGAAATCGCCGATGTCGGGAACTTTGACTTCGATTGTCATTTTCAAATCTCCTCTCTTCCCGATCACACCAGGCGCGGGTTCGGCTTGCCGCCGTCGATGTCATATTTGGCCAAGGCGGCCTCAAGGTCTTTCTTGGTTACAGCGCCCTCTTTGTAGAGGTCGACCATAGCCGCAGCTGCAATGTGGTTTGCGTCCACCTCAAAGAAGCGGCGCAGGTTCACCCGGCTGTCGGAGCGGCCAAAGCCATCTGTGCCCAACACGGTGTAAGTGCCCGGCACACAGGTCCGGATTTGCTCCGCGTAGTTCTTCATGTAGTCGGTTGCTGCAATCACAGGGCCTGTGGCTTTGGCAAGTTGCTCTGCCACAAAAGACGTCTTTGGCTCTGCCAATGGGTTCAAACGGTTGTGGCGTGCCACATCCTGACAATCCCGAGCCAATTCGTTGAAGCTGGTGGCGGACCAAATTTCGCTGGAAACACCAAAGTCAGCTTCGAGCATTTCGGCGGCCTTCATGGCCTGCACCAAAATTGTACCAGAACCCATCAGCGTGACGTGCTTCTTGGACGGTTGTTTGATCTCTTTGAAACGATAGAGACCTTTGATGATCTCATCTTCTACACCCATTGGCATATCCGGGTGGGCGTAGTTTTCGTTCATGAGCGTGAGGTAGAAGAACACATCTTCCTGATCTTCATACATCCGTTTCATGCCGTGCTGCACAATCACCGCCACTTCATGTTGGAAGGTCGGATCATAGGTGATGCAGTTCGGAATGGTGCTGGCAAGAATATGGCTGTGACCGTCTTCGTGTTGTAGGCCTTCACCGTTCAGAGTGGTCCGGCCAGCGGTCCCGCCCAGCATGAAGCCGCGTGCACGGCTGTCGCCTGCGGCCCAAGCCAGATCGCCGATCCGCTGGAAGCCAAACATGGAGTAGTAGATGAAGAACGGGATCATCGGCACGCCATGGTTGGAATATGCGGTGGCCGCCGCAATCCAATCTGACATTGCGCCCGCTTCGTTGATGCCTTCCTGAAGAACCTGACCGTCAGTTGTTTCTTTGTAATACATCATCTGATCGGCGTCTTGCGGCGTATACTTCTGTCCCTCTGGATTATAAATCCCGACGGAACGGAACAGGCCTTCCATACCAAAGGTGCGGCTTTCATCCGGCACGATAGGCACAATGTTCTGACCGATCTTCTTGTCTCGCAGAAGCGTGGTCAAAATACGCACAAAGGCCATGGTGGTGGAAATTTCGCGATCTCCGGTGCCTTTGAGTTGCGCTGCAAATTTGTCCAATGCCGGGATTTCCAGCTTGGGCGATTGGCTTTCGCGTTTGGGAAACTCCCCACCAAGTGATTTACGACGATCCGCCAGATAGGCTTTTTGCGCGTTATTCAGCTTCACAAACGGTGCGTCACCGACATCTTCGTCGCTGACCGGAATCTCGAAGCGGTCACGGAAGGCGCGCAGCTGATCCTCGTTCATTTTCTTTTGCTGGTGGGTGGTGTTCTGGCCTTCGCCAGCGGTGCCCATGCCGTGCCCCTTAACAGTCTTCACCAACAAGCAATTCGGCTGACCTTTGGTGTCGGACGCGCGTCTGAAGGCGGTGTAGACTTTCTGCGGATCATGACCCCCACGGCGTAGCGCCCAGATTTGCTCGTCGGTCCAGTCTTTCACCAGCTCGGATGTCTCGGGGTATTTGCCAAAGAAGTGCTCGCGGATGTAAGCGCCGTCTTTGGATTTGAAGGTTTGGTAGTCGCCGTCGACGGTTTCGTCCATCAGCTGACGCAGCTTTCCAGAGGTGTCTTTCTCCAAAAGCTCGTCCCAGCCTTTGCCCCAGAGCAGCTTGATCACATTCCAACCTGCGCCTCGGAAATCTCCTTCGAGCTCCTGCACAATCTTGTGGTTGCCACGCACTGGTCCGTCCAGGCGCTGCAGGTTGCAGTTCACCACAAAGATCAGGTTGTCGAGGCCTTCGCGTGCAGCGAGGTCAATGGCGCCACGGCTTTCCGGTTCGTCCATCTCGCCATCACCAAGGAAGCACCAGACTTTCCGGTCAGCCATGTTGATGAGGCCTCGGTTGTGCATGTATTTCATGAACCGTGCTTGATAGATCGCCATCAGAGGGCCGAGGCCCATGGAGACGGTTGGGAACTGCCAGTAATCCGGCATCAACCACGGATGTGGGTAAGAGGAGAGACCGCCGCCGTCCACTTCGGAACGGAAGTTTTCCAGTTGCTCTTCAGTCAGGCGGCCTTCCATGAAGGAGCGTGCATAAATGCCGGGGATGACGTGGCCTTGGAAGAAAACAAGGTCGCCGCCGTGGATCGCAGATTTGCTGCGCCAGAAGTGGTTCAAACCTATATCATACATGACGGCCGAGGAGGCAAAGGACGCGATGTGCCCGCCATACTCGCTACTCACCTTGTTGCGGCGCACAACGGTGGCCATGGCGTTCCAGCGGTTTATGGTGCGAATGCGCCATTCCATGTCCAGGTCACCAGGGAATTCTTCCTGATCGTCGGTTGGAATGGTGTTCTGGTATGGAGTGGTCGCCGAGAATGGCAGCGTGGCCCCTGCGGCTCGGGCTTGTTGGACCGCCTTGTCGAGCAAGTAATGGGCTCTGTCCGGTCCATCCCGTGCGATGACATCCTCAATGGCATCCTGCCATTCTTGGGATTCTACCGGGTCGATGTCTGGAAATTCATTTGCCATGCGGCGTCTCCTCCACTGCAATCCGCGTTTTTACTCTTATAGTTTAATATTAAACAATAGCGCTAGTGCGCCACGCGCATGGGTCCCATGCGTGTGGCGCAAAGCTACTCAAAAGGAATGTTTGGCCAGTGTAGCGCAGTTTGTGGGCAAAAAAACAGGGACCCGAGGATCCCTGTAAGTCATTTGAATTTCAGAACTGCTCAGTCTTCGTGAGGAAGAACCAAGTTCAGAACAATTGCACACAAGGCGGTTGGGGCAACTGCAGACGTCATCAGCGTTTTTACAACGCCTGGCAGATATTGCACAGCCGTTGGCACCAGGTTCAGGCCTAGACCCACAGCCAGAGACACCGCGATGATTACCATGTTGCGGCGGTTCATTGGAATTTCCGACAACATGTTCAAACCTGCGGAAGCTACCATGCCAAACATCACGATCACGCCGCCACCAAGAACTGGCAAAGGCATGGATGCAATAACGGCGCCAACTTTAGGCATCAGACCACAAAGGATCAGAATGATGCCGCCAATGGTAACAACGTGACGGCTCATCACGCCGGTCATGCCGACGATGCCGACGTTCTGCGAGAAAGAGGTGTTTGGCAGGCCGCCAAATACACCCGCAATTGCAGTGCCAAGTCCGTCCGCATAAGTGGCGCCTTGGATTTCCGCATCCGTCGCGTCACGTCCTGCACCAGCTTTGGCGGTTGCTGAGGCGTCACCAACAGTTTCAATGGCCGACACGATGGATACCAGAGTTACAGCAATAACCGCGCCGAGGCTGAATTCAAAGCCGTAAGGCAGCGGCGAAATACCTGTCACCCAGGAAGCTTTGGCCACGGCACCGAAGTTCACCATGCCGGACAAGTAAGCTACGATGTAACCTGCCACCATACCAACAAGAATGGCCGCACTAGAGAGCGTACCTTTGGTGAAAAACTTTAGGATCAGTGCGACAATGACAACAGTCAAAGCAACGGTCCAGTGTTTCAGGGAACCAAAGCTTTCCGCTTCCATTTGGAACGGCGCGGCACCACCTGCAGCGTATTTGATGGCCACTGGGATGAGATAGAGGCCGATTGCCAGGATCACCAAGCCGGTGACCAATGGTGGGAACAGCCAGCGCAATTTTCCAATCACGGACCCCAATGCAAAATGGATCACGCCACCAATGATACAGGCGGTCAAAGCGACGCTTAGGCCTTGGGTTGCAGCCACGCCGGCGAGAACGCCAACAAAGGCAAAGCTGGTGCCTTGCATAATGGGCAGCCGCGCACCAATGGGGCCAATGCCGACGGTTTGGAACAGTGTAGCGATGCCCGCAAACAGCATGGCCATCTGGATGAGATAAACTTGCTCAGCGCTGCCAAAAGCAAGGCCCGCCGCACCAGCCACAATGATGGATGGGGTGACGTTTGAGGCAAACATTGCCAGAACGTGTTGGAATCCCAGTGGGATTGCTTGCCCCAATGGGGGCGTTACATTTGGATCCGAGTACTGTCCGGTCCCTTGCGTTTCCTGAGCTGTCATAGTGTCAGCCATGTCCTTCTCCTGTTGGTCAGTAAGCCCCACCGCTTCATTTTTCGAGCGGCTTAAGGGCGGTTTGGTCAGGGGATGCCTGACCGTTGGTTTTGACTCGCCACCACCTGATGCGGCGTGTCGAACCAAAATTCTTCGAGATTTTTGTCGTCTCCGATACGGTCAACCACAGCAAATAGGCCGGGAGCCGCAAGCGGAGTCAAAACGCCGTGCCACGTGTTGCGATGAAAGTTGATCGCTTGTCCCGCCTGCGTTTGGAATGCGAGCGGGGTATCCGGCTTGCCGCCTAAATCTTTGGCAACAATCACAAGGAATGCGTGTTCTGTCATTGGAATGAAAGCTTGGCTTCCTTCTGGATGACGTTCCACCATCTCAAGTGTATAGGGCAGGCTTCTTGGTTGCGCGTTGAACAAGCTGATCCCAGCGCGCCCCTCTGAGAAATCCATAGCGGCCAGGTCGTGATGACGACCACACATACCCTGATTGATGATTTTGTCGGCTTCGGGCTTGAGTGCGATCACATCACCAAAAGGAGAAAAAGCCTCAGATGTGAGGGGCTGAATGGCTATCTTGGTCACGGCAGCAAATCCATCAAACGGAATTCGGCAATGCGTTCCACTTGTTTGCAGGCTTCGGAAAATTCGGTTGTGCTGTCATTGCTGATGCGTCGGTCAAAGGCCGCCATGATCGAGGTCTTGTTGTGGTCGCGCACGGCAATAATGAATGGGAACCCGTGTTTGGCAACGTAGTCAGTGTTGAGCTGCGTGAAGTGCGCTCGTTCCTCATCGGTGAGCAAATCGAGGCCAGCGCCAGCTTGTTCGGATGTGCTTTCTGCGGTTAAACGGCCGGCAGCTGCCAGTTTTCCCGCAAGATCCGGGTGGGCATTGAGAACACCAAGCCGCTCCTCGTCGCTGGCCGTTCGGAAGGCGCGACAAAGCACGTTGTGAACCCCTGCGGCACAATCATGTGCTGGACCAAGTTCCAACGCGTGTGCCCTCTCTGCAATCCAGGCAGAGTGTTCAAAAATGCCGCCGTATAGTTCCACAAAACGCGCTTGGTCCATTTGGCTTGGACGCTCGAACCGTTTGTGCGGGTGAGCGATGGCCCAATGCTCCGCAATCTCGACCCGGCGTGGGGTCCACACCCCTTCAAAGCTTTGAATGTAGTCCAAAAATTGGGCCAGACCTGCAAGTTTGCCAGGACGGCCGATCAGGCGGCAATGCAATCCAATTGACATCATTTTTGGAACGCCTTCGCTACCCTCGGCATAAAGCACGTCAAAGGCGTCTTTAAGGTAGGTGAAGAAATCCTGTCCTGTCACCCACCCTGGGGCCGTGGCAAAGCGCATGTCATTGGCTTCCAGGGTGTATGGAATGATCAGTTGATCACGGTCTCCATATTCGCGCCAGTAAGGGAGGTCATCGTCATAAGTGTCTGAGATGTAGTCAAACCCACCTTCTTCAGCGACAAGGCGCACGGTGTTCTCAGAGCAACGTCCTGTGTACCAACCGCGTGGCGGTGCCCCAACCACTTCGGTGTGTAGACGAACCGCTTCGGCTATTGAGGCGCGTTCTTCATCTTCCGGCATGTCTTTATGCTCGACCCACTTGAGGCCGTGGCTGGCGACTTCCCAATTCGCAGCTTTCATGGCGGCAACCTGTTCCGGGTTGCGTGCCAATGCGCTGGCGACGCCATAAATGGTTACGGGAATGTCTTTACCGGTAAAGAGGCGATGCAACCGCCAAAAGCCTGCGCGCGCGCCGTACTCGTAGATCGACTCCATATTCCAATGGCGTTTACCTTGCCATTGCGCAGCGCCAGGAATGTCCGAGAGAAACGCTTCTGAGGCGGCGTCTCCGTGCAGTACACAGTTTTCGCCACCTTCTTCGTAATTCAGTACAAACTGAACCGCAACTTTGGCGTCGTTGGGCCATTGTGCGTGTGGTGGATTAGGGCCATAGCCCCGCATGTCCCGTGCATACCGCATCACGCCAAATCTCCCCTGTTTCGCGATTGCTTTGTTTTAGCTTAAAAAACGCACCGTGACTTTCCAATTTTTTTTGAAAGAGTTGTTGCTACGAACGCCGCTTACAAAAAAACAACTGGCCAGATGCATTGGGAGCTAGGTATCTGCTACGGCTTCCTTTTTCTGAAGAGCAGCTTGCACACGTGGTGTCATAAACTCAATCAGGAGCCGTGTTTTGGGATCTTGGTGGCGTCGGTGGGTGTACAGAAGGGCCATTTGGATTGGCATTGGCGGCGTGTCTGATAGCACGGGAACCAATGCACCAGACATTAGGTGCTCCGCGATCTCAAATTCGGGTTTGAGTGTGATGCCGTGGCCTTCAAGAGCCCAATCAGTGAGCACGTCGCCATCATCTGACTCAAACGGTCCTTTGACAGCAAACCGTCGAGTGCCATCTGACGTCTCCAAGGGCCACTGGAACTCTGGTGCGCCCGGGTACCGTAAATTGAGGCAGTCATGTGTGCCATTGGTCAGTTCTTCGGGCGCGGTTGGCTCTCCCCGGTCTGACAGGTATTTGGGGGACGCACATAAGACACGTGGGCAGTCTGCAATTTTGCGAATGCGCAAGGTGCTGTCCTCAGGAACGCCTAAAAAGAAAGCCACATCAAGGCCTTCCGCCGTCAGATCTAATTTGCGATCAGACAATCGTAAGCGCAGATCGATAAGAGGGTATTCCTTTTTAAACTCGGGGATCAGTGGGGCAATCAGGCGACGACCGACGCCCAGGGGTGCCGCAATATGGATCAAGCCGCGCGGGCTTTGTGTGATCGAGTTTACAGCCGCCTCGGCTTCGTCAATGGTGGCCAGAATCTTACAGGCGCCTTCATAGAAGGTGTTGCCTTGCTCCGTGGGGTTGAGTTGCCGTGTGGTGCGGTGAAACAAGCGAACGCTAAGATAGTCTTCCAATTGCGAAATCCGGGAAGACGCCACGGCTGCGGAGATACGTTGGTCCCGTGCGGCGGCGGACATGCTGCCAAGCTCGTAGACACGTACAAAAGTGCGGATGTTGTCGATGTAGGACATGGTTATCTTCAGGCATTTCTTGAAGCTGGCGTTGTATTCCACGGTATCCCAGAAAGATGTCGCGCGCCAGAGGGACCTAAAGACAAACGATTTCGCGCTTTTCATTGTTGGCAGAGCATGGTTGAAACCCCGCAACAGCTTAGGCTTTGGAGGCGTGCGTGATGCAGACTGTGATCTTTGACTTGGACGGTACCCTAGTGGACAGTGCACCAGATATTCGCGCCTCGGTGAACATCATGCTGGCAGAGGAAGGCTTTGAGGAACTAGACCTACCAACAGTTATTTCCTTTGTTGGCAACGGACTACCGACGTTGGTCCGTCGTGTCATGGCGCATTTTGACATTGAGGACACACAGTTTTCGCGTCTCAATGCGCGGGTGTTGGCGATCTACAATGCCTCAACTTATGAGCACACGGTGCTGTACAATGGTTTGCGAGACGTGCTGGAGAGCCTCCAAGCCAAAGGTGTGCGGATGGGGGTGTGTACCAACAAGCCGGAAGAGCCCGCGCGGCATGTCTTGAAGGCTTTGAACCTGACGCAGTACTTTGACATTGTGGTTGGCGGTGACACGTATGAAAAACGGAAACCGGATCCGATGCCGCTTTTGAAAGCGATTGGTAAAACTGCTTTGGCGGACGTGATTTATGTTGGAGACAGCGAAGTAGACGCAGAAACTGCGCAGCGGGCTGGCGTGACTTTTGCTTTGTTTACAGAGGGCTACCGAAAAACACCCGTTGCGGACATTCACCATGACAAGTGTTTTTCAAGCTGGAGTGATTTTTTGGCAGTGGTTGAGGGAACGCAACCGGCATAGGCCAAAATACGCAGCTTCTCTCCGATCTGCATAACTGTGACTTGCTCATTGGGGGCAGTTGGTTTTAGGCTATCCCCAAACGCCATGACGCGAGGAGTTTGGTTGTGAAATCTTTTATTGTCAGTGCTTTGGCCGCTGTTTCCATTTTGATCGGGGGGGCTGTCTCTGCACAGGCGATTGACATAACCCCGGCCAATCCTCAGCCAACGGGCGTGAAGCGGGGGCTCAAGGTCAACTACTTTACTGGCGAACGGAATGTGCGGAACCTGTCGCAAGCGAAGTCGAAGATCAAGTGGTCCAAGCCCGGTAAGCCTTTGCCAGGGTTAAACTTTCCGGACAAAGGGCAGGGCGCGCCGGTGCTGACATCGGGCAAGGCGACTTTAGTGGTTGCGGACATTAACGGGTATATCAAGTTTGATAAGCCTGGGGTCTATGACCTTGAATTCTTTAGCAATGATGGCTCTCAGATCTGGATTGGCGGCAAGTCGGTTGCGAAGCTCAATAAGATCACAGCCTGTGCCAGTGTGGGGCGGCCGAAGGTCAATGTACCCTCGGCAGGATGGTATGATTTCAAGGTGTTATACTGGCAGAAAGAGGGAACGGCCTGTCTTGAAAGCGAATGGAAAGCGCCCGGTGGCAAGCGCCAGCTGATCCCAAACAGTGCGTTTGGCTATAAGTAAACTTCTGTTCAGAGTGATTAATTGGGGGGCTTCGGCCCCCTTTTTTGTAGCCGGAATCCACGTCGGTAAACTGTCTGTATCGCGACTGTTTCGCAACTGTGGCGATTTTTGCACCAATCAGCGGCAGATATTCTTAACCTGTGCGTCTTTCCACGGCAGCACCAACGCATCTGGACGCGGCAATTCATCCACCGGGAAGTGTGGTGAGAGCAGGGATTTGAGCCGAGCCGTACGCGGGGCCTCGGGATCGAGCAGGGAACAGCACAGGTATTCTTCGACCACGGCGGCCTGCTGCTCATAACCGTAATCCAGGAATGTCTCGGCTGAGGCGCTTTCAAACTGATAGGGGTCGGCGCCGTTGTTGTGTTCTCGCGCCGCCCGGAAAGGCGTGTAGCCGGTGATCTCGCGATTTTGCCATTGCCAGATGTGCACCATTTCATGGGCAAAGAACATTGCCGCAGTGAGATGAAGCTCGTCGGGGTAGCTGGGCACGTAGTTGGGCGCAGACCAGTCTTTGGACGTGTAAAGCTGCTCATACAGCACCACACCGGCGGCGGAAGCCGTGATGGTGTCGCCTTTGGGTTCTGGATGGATGCGTTCGCGGCAGGCCAGGCGGGGCCGTTTTTCATACTCAAAGGTCTGAATGCCCAGCGGCGCGTCTTTGGTGATGCGGATTGGTTTGGTGTTGATGGTTTCGCCCAGAACATCGTTGGTAAACGCCTGCTCACTTTCGGTCAGCGACCGGCCACAGGAGATCAAAGCGAGACAAAGAAAAACGGGCCAGGTGCGCATGAAGGGGAGACTAGCAAAGCGCCTTGTGGTGGCAAGGTGGGAAATCACAGAAGGCTGTCGATTGTGCGGCCCAAGCGGAAAGGTGCCGCAAAGGCGACAAGGCAGAGGGCGATGATTTGCAGGATCAACAAGGCGCGGCCGGATTGCAGGCGCTGCCACGCGTCGCGCAAGGCGGTGATGTCTTCGATCAGCGTGTCATAGGTGAGCGCGAGCACGCGGTAGTCGGCAGCGATTTCCGGGCGGGTGGGCGCGATGTTTTCCACCGCCATGATGGTGGGCACGTCGCGGGTCTCAAAGGCGAGGAACTCGACCATCTCCAGCTCGGCGGCGGCTTGGCTCATTTGTGCGTGGTCCCGTGGGCTGCCAAACAGCAAGGAGATGCCTTCAAGTGGGGCGGCGCGTTCCGTGATGGTCAGGAACAGGGGCAGGGCGGTGTTTTCGGCGCTTGAGGCAGAGAGGAATTCGACCTTTTCGCAGAGCGTGGTCAGGTCCGCGTCACTGGTTTGCGCGCAGTAACGCAGGCGGAAGCGGGCGGCGTCGGTGTCAAAGGCGCGCGACGCGGTGTAGGCGACGGTGATCTGGCGGTTCAGCGCGGTGCTGTCCTCTTGATAGATGCCCGCCGCGATGGCGACCACTGCGCCAACCCCGCCTAAGGCGACCCAGATCAAGTCGGCGATCTGCCAGGCGCGGGTGGTGTTGGCGCGTTTGAACAACAAGAGCGCGCCGATGCATCCCAGAAGAAAGCAAGCGAGGATGAGCGGCAGTTGGTAGGTTTGTAAAAACGCGGCCATGAGGGCAGCTTAGCGTGTTGCGGCTGAAATGGAGTTCACGTGTCGGTCAGGCGTGGTTTTGGTGCGCAGTGAATGCGCACCCTACCGGGGTGTTGTGACCAAGCGGCCGCCGTTCATGCATTCATGGAAGTGAAACTGATAGAATTGCTGGTCTTGTGCTTCGCCTGCTGCCGAGCCAATGGCACCGCCGATCATGCCAAAGGCTTCGGCTTGTTTGCGATCCCGCGTGCCGATATAGCCCGCGCCCTGACCAAGATTGGTGCCGGTGCGGCTGCCTTGTTCGGTACCGCGCATGCCGGTGGCAGCGCGGGCGTATTGGTCACAGAAGAGTTCGGTGCGCGGTTGCTTTTGCGGCCATTGGTGCAGGTCTGGCGTCTGACGTTTTTGCGGGCGGGCCTGTTGGCTTTGGGGGGACATGAAGTTGTTTTGATGCCGCGCGGAGTCCTTGCGGGCCTGGGCCGTAGCGTCGGGGACGGGCAGCAGGAGGGTGAGGATCAGGGCAAGGGCAGGGCGCATGGTGGGAGTTTGGCAGGGTGGCCGATGGCGGGCAAGATATAGGGTGTGCATTTATGCGCACCGTTTTGGGGTGCTGGGGATGGTGGATGGTGCGCAGTGAATGCGCACCCTACGGGGAATTGTCGCAGGTGGGCGGGTGTGTCTTGCGTGGACCATTGGTGGGCTGCTTAGAATGGGTCATTCTTAATTTAAGGAAGTTTAACGTGAAGACTTTGACCATCGTCGTCGCAGCGATCCTTGCGACAACTGCCCCAAGCTTTGCCTTGGCTCCAAATGCAATCACTTCCATCACAGCCGACGGGACTGTGCATCACGGCGGGGGATGCCGCAAAAGCTCACCTCCAGGCCAGTGTTGTCATGCGGGGTCCAAGCCGCTGCATTGCCATTAAACGAGAGGTTTTCAGCCTGAGAGCCTGTGCGGAATGCTTTGCATTCCGCCGCGCCTGACCCTCCCCCATGGGAGGGCGCGTTCCGCACCCCCCCTCGGGTCAGTCGCTGAATTACCAAGATAAGTGGGGTTTCGAAAGTTAACAGACTTAGGAAAACAGGCCGATGCAAGGCTCCAACTGTTCCTTTACCTCGAGCGGAACTTCGGTTGGCTCGCTGTCGTAAATCAGATTGTCGATTGCGAATCCTGTCGGCGTTCTGGCTGAAATCCAAACTCCGGCAATGTCTCTGATGCCGACGCACCTTTGAAAGGCAACATATTGGTTTGGCTCAATCGGCATCCGAAAGTCGCCCAGCAAGCTGCCGTCGCGACGAAATAGACGTATATAGTAGGTGCTTCCCACCTGTTTCTCTGTGTCCGTGGATTGAGCAGGAAGTGCAGTCTCAAACTCTGTTAGTTGAAACCCGACCAAGAACTGTTCCGCCTCAAACGTGAAGACGATATCACTGCCTCGTCCAATCCAGTCATAGGAACGGTCTTCTAACCCGGAAGATACAAGTTTCCTTTTGCCATCGATAACTTCAAAGTTTTCAACGTGAACTTTTCGAGCAGAGGTTTTTCGCGTCGTCAGCACCTGGCTTTGATTTTGTGAAACTCCGTAAAGTCCCTCTAGGGCTTTTACTTTACCGCCAGATTGTCGTGATTTACTTGCGACGATCTTTAGGTCCGGGGCCACCGTTAACGGGCCTTGGTATTTCTCCTGAGTATGCTCGAACGAAATACCAAATTGGACACCCCCAGCCCGATAACCGGATGTGGAGGTGCTTTGCAGAAGCGGCGAAAACACGGGTCCCTCGAAATCCACAATTGCTTGTAAGTGTTTTCTGGCTTCGGAGTACTTGAACGGGACGACGTCCTGTGCCGCCGCGCTGTTTGGCAACACCGAAACCGCCCCAAATAGACCTAAAGACACCATCGCAAGCAAGCGTTTCATTTGGAACAAAGACACCATGAAAATTACAGTTGAGCCAGCGTTTGCAACCTAAGTACAGCATCGATGTTTTTGTTGCCTAAACATCCAACTCCTCCACAAACCGCGCATTCTCTTGAATGTACTGGAACCGCTTCTCTGGCTTTTTGCCCATCAGGTCATTGACCAAGCCATCGGTCTCGCCGGGCTCGTCTTCGTCAATGGTGATCCGGATCAGCTTGCGGCTGTTGGGATCCATGGTGGTCTCTTTCAGGTCTTTGGCGTCCATTTCCCCAAGCCCCTTAAAGCGGGACACGTCGATGCGCCCCTTGCCGCCGATGCCTTTTTCAAGGTGGGCGTCTTTTTCCGCCTCATCGACACAGTAGACGCGCTTGGCCCCCTGCGTGATGCGGAACAGCGGCGGGCAGGCCATGTAGAGGTGGCCGGCGTCGATCATCGGGCGCATTTGGGTGTAGAAGAAGGTCATCAACAGCGCTGCGATGTGGGCGCCGTCGACGTCCGCGTCGGTCATGATGATGATCTTGTCATAGCGCAAATCGTCAACGTTGAATTTGGTCCCAAGGCCAACGCCAAGCGCCTGGGTCAGGTCGTTGATTTCCTGGTTGGTGCCAATCTTGGAGCCAGCAGCGCCAAGTACGTTGAGGATTTTACCACGTAGCGGCAAAAGGGCCTGGGTCTTGCGGTTGCGCGCCATTTTGGCAGAGCCACCCGCAGAGTCCCCCTCCACGATGAACAGCTCGGTGCCGTCGCGGTTGGTGGCGGAACAGTCCACCAGCTTGCCGGGCAGGCGGAGTTTCTTGGTGGCGGTTTTGCGTGCGGTCTCTTTTTCCTGACGACGACGCAGGCGTTCCTCTGCGCGCAGGATTAGGAAGTCGAGGATGGCGCCGGCGGATTTGTTGTTGGAGGCCAGCCAGTTGTCAAAGTGGTCGCGTACAGCGTTTTCCACCAGTCGCTGGGCCTCAACTGTCGCAAGGCGGTCTTTGGTCTGGCCAACAAACTCCGGCTCACGGATAAAACAGGACACAAGCGCACAGCCGCCGGTGATCAGGTCGTCCCGGGTGATTTGCGCGGCCTTTTTGTTGTTGACCAATTCACCGTAGGCTTTGATGCCTTTCAGAACCGCCGACCAGAAGCCAGCGACATGGGTGCCGCCTTCGGGGGTGGGGACGGTGTTACAATACGACTGGATAAAACCGTCGCGCGAGGGCGTCCAGTTGATCGCCCATTCGACCTTGCCAGGCACGCCAAACCGCTCTTGGAAGTCCACGGTGCCGCCAAACGGCTGCTCGGCGTAGGTGGTTGCCTTGTCCATGGTTTCTTTGAGGTAGTCGGACAGCCCGCCGGGGAAGTGGAATGTGGCCTCAGTCGGGGTTTCACCGTCGTCGATGGCGGTTTTCCAGCGGATTTCAACACCGGAGAAGAGATACGCCTTGGAGCGGATCGATTTGAACAGGCGGGCCGGTTTGAAGCGGTGGTGGCCAAAAATCTGTTCGTCGGCGTGGAAGGTCACCGTGGTGCCACGGCGGTTGGGGGCGGCGCCAATTTGGGCGATTGGACCCTGGGGGATGCCACGGGAGAAACTTTGTTCGTATAGCTTTTTGTCGCGCGCGACCTGGACAACCATCAGATCAGACAGAGCGTTAACAACCGAAGCCCCCACGCCGTGCAGACCGCCCGAGGTCTGATAGGCTTTGCCCGAGAACTTACCACCTGCGTGCAGGGTGCAGAGGATGACTTCCAGTGCGGATTTGTCAGGGAATTTGGGATGGGGATCCACCGGAATGCCGCGGCCATTGTCGCGGATGGTCATGGAATAATCCGCGTGCAACTCCACCTCGATGCGGTTGGCAAAGCCTGCGACCGCTTCGTCCATGGAGTTGTCGAGCACTTCGGCCACAAGATGGTGCAGGGCGCGTTCGTCCGTGCCACCAATATACATGCCCGGTCGTTTTCGGACAGGTTCCAGCCCCTCAAGGACTTCAATGGAGGAGGCATCATAGTCAGACGGCTGTGTATCGGCCAGAAGGTCGTTGGGCATTCGCGGGCTGCTCTTGTTGGTGTTGTTTGGCGGGCAGTATGGCAGGGAGGCGCGGCGGGGGGAAGAGGCAGGACGCAAGAACCATAAAGCCGCCTGCGATAAAACAGGCGGCGTCTTGGAGAGAGGGAATGTGCGGTGCCCGGATGGAGGGACAAATGAATCCCCGGACACCGCGTGATCACATGGGGATGTGATGTCGTAAGTTGGCGGTCACATGGACAGGTAGTTGTCCGCCAGTGAGTCTCGGTATTTGTCGATCCACTTTGTGTTGATCGCCGCAATGGCGCCGTCTGCTTCCAGTTCAGAGAAGCAGCGGTCAAAGTCCGCAGACATGTCCGGATTGCGGAAGTTCATGGCGTAGTTGGATGGTTCAAAGATGGCGCGAAACTCCAACGCTTGGCTGGCGTCAACACCGGCGGAGGCGCCGGCGTCCCGCAAGCTGGCGGCGTAAGCGGCAAACAGCATACCGTCACCCAAGATGCCATCTACACGCCCGCCAAACAGCAGTTTGGATTGGGTTTCTTGGTCAGCCATCTCGCGATAAGAGCCAAATGAACCCTGAGCGTCAGACAGGCCCGGCAGAATGCCAGATGCGCCCTCAAAGGCTGCGATGCTCAGGCCGGAAAGATCCGCGAGAGCGCCATAGTCACTGCCCGAGGACGCCAGAAAAGACACGCCATTTTGGTAGGCGATGTAAGGCGCGCTTTGGGCGCCGTCCATGGGCATGCCAACGGGCACGGTCATCACAGCGTCGCCGGTGCCACCTTCGTAGGTTGCCCAGTGACGGGTGAAAGGTTGCACCACGTAGTTCACGTCGTGGCCGCAATGCTCCATCACGCGGGTGACAATTTCGGCTTCGCGACCGGAGCCGTCAGAATAGACCATCGGTGGCAGATCAGCGGCCAGAATGGTGACGGTGTCAGCGACGGCTGCACCTGTTGAAACGGTCAGCGCAATGGCAGACACCGTGGCGGTTAAAAATTTCATAGGGAGAGCCTCCTCGCAATTCCTGCCGCAGCCTAGGCACTCAAGTCTTAATGATGCCTTAGCGGGAAATTGGAATTACTTCGGGTAGGAAATTAAATAACTGACTATAAATAAAAGAGAATGTTGGTTTGCATTTAGGTGACGAAATTTTCGGAATTACGAGAATTTTACAAGTTCCGTAACGTAAGACGTGGCGCCCTGCGACGCCACGTCTGTTCAATGATGGACTAGTTGCCCTGAGTTTCGGTTTCAAATATCAGGCCAACCGCAGTCCGGGCAGGGAAGCCTTTCCAATAGGTGTGATCGGGCTTGAAGCTGCCGTCTTCTTCAGCAGAAAACACGCCATCTTTGGCATTGGGCACCAAATCCAGATAAGCGGCTTTGTCCTCGTCGCCCTTGAGGTGCAGATCGAGGAAGGCCGTTGTGAAGTGCTGAGTGATATTGTTCATACGCGTGGTGTCCCAGACCGCGTCAGCGTAGTGGTCAAACGGCGGGAAGCCGAGGCTCTCGGAGGGCTGCCAGCTGGCCATTGGCGCAGGGATTGGCGCGGCGGCGTTGTGGTTGGCGTTCTCAAAAGTGAGCAAGTGGCGGTCTGTGCCTGTGGCCTGTTCGAAGATTTCTCGCATGGCCGCGTAGACGGACACGTCATCCACTTCGCCCGCCATCAGAAGGGTTGGTTTGCGCAGACCCGCCAGCCCGGCGTCATCCCACAGGCCGTAGTTTTTGCCCCAGGGGCCGATGGAGATGATGGCTTTCACGCGATCATCCACCAGCGCCTCATGGGTGTCGGTGCCGGCGACGTTGTGGATTAATGTACCTTGTGGGGGTGCAAAGGTGGACGCCTCGACGCCAGGGGCCAGGCCTGCACCGCCAAAAATCAGCGCACCGTAGCCGCCCATGGAATAGCCAATGACGGCGGTGTTGTTGGCGTCAGTGATGCTACCGATGGAGTCGTCGAGATTCGCGATGCTGTCTACAACAAATTTCTGGTCGATGGGGCGGTTGAGCAGCGTGGAGCCAAAGGCGGCTTGATCCGGGTAGGTGCTGTCGGTGTGATCGATGGATGCAACCACATAACCTTTGGAGGCGAGGTTCTCACCCAGATGAGACAGAAGCACGCGGTTGCCGGGATAGCCATGCGAGATCACCACAAGCGGGTAGGCACCATCTGACTTAGGGGGAGCATCCCGCGCCGCACGTCCGGTGAGAGTGACGGTAATGGAGGGGTCGCGAAGCTCGGTTTCATAGGTGCCGCCTTGTGGCGTTCCTGCGGCAGCGGGATACCAAATTTCAACTGTCAGCGGACGGTCGTAGCGCACCAGTGTGTCTTCGGTCGCGTTCAGCACGTCGACTTGATCTTGGTGTTCAAAGTGGCGTGTGGTGACCCCAATCGGCAGCGCGCCGTAAGGGGCAAGCTCGGGGGCATCGGGCCGGATTAAGTCAATGCGGTCTTGTGCGACAAGCGGTGTGGCAGCGAGGGTCAGTGACACAGCAATCTTCCAAAAACAGGATCTGGGCTTAACAAACATGAAGGTCCTCCAATGACTGCGGGAAGTCTAGGGGTGACATTCGCTGCAATCTACTCTGAAGGGAAAACGAGACGCGGGGTCATTGTGTGCCGTTGTGTACGGGGAGCAGCTCTGAAAGGGCTGAAAAGGTGAAGGAAATATGGGGTATTTGTGGGTTTTGTTGACGTGCATCAAGGCGTTTTTGCCAACAAAATGCTAGCTGACTTGTGATCTTAAAAGAAACGTATGGAGACGCTTATGGATGATCAGTTGGATGGTGTGGTTCAGGTGGAAAATGGCGTGGACAAGGATGCGGCGGCGGTGTCCGACGATGTGACATCTACCGAGGAAGCAACGCTTGATGTGCGGTCACACAGTGAGCCTTCTGCGGATGAGTTGCGCCGCGCATTTGAGCGGGGGGAATATCCTTACGCCACCAAACTGTCCCGCCGGTCGTACGAAAAGCAGAAAGCGCAGTTGCAGGCGGAGTTGCTGAAAGTACAGCTGTGGGCGCAGGACACCGGCCAGAAGTTTGTGATGCTGTTTGAGGGACGCGATGCAGCCGGGAAGGGCGGTACAATCAAGCGCTTTACCGAGCACCTGAACCCACGCTCCGCGCGCGTGGTGGCGCTGAACAAACCCACCGACGAAGAGCGCGGGCAGTGGTATTTCCAGCGCTACATCGACCATCTGCCAACCTCCGGCGAAATGGTGCTTTATGATCGCAGCTGGTACAACCGTGCCGGTGTGGAGCGGGTGATGGGGTTCTGTGAGCCGGGGGAATATCTCGAATTCATGCGCCAGACCCCCGATTTGGAACGCATGTTGGTGCGTTCAGGTATTCGGCTTTACAAATACTGGTTCTCGGTCACGCAGGACGAGCAGAAACGCCGGTTTGAGAGCCGGGAGACCGATCCATTGAAGCAGTGGAAGCTGAGTCCAATTGACAAAGCCTCTCTGTCCAAATGGAGCGACTACACTGAGGCTAAAGAAGCAATGTTCTTCTATACCGACACAGCCGACGCGCCGTGGACAGTGGTGAAATCAAACGACAAGAAACGTGCGCGCTTGAACTGTATGCGCCACTTTCTGAGCTCGCTGGAGTATCCCGGCAAGGATCACAGCATTGTGGAGCAGGCGGACCCGCTGATTGTGAACACCGCCAGCCATGTGATTCACCAGTCTGATCACATTCTGGGCGCGGCGTTGCACCCGGACACACGTAAGCCGCGCTAAAGCGTGGATAGCAGCTGATTGAGTGGCTGTAATTTTTGGAAGGCGGTCTCGATTTGCGACACGAGGCTGCCTTTTGTGATCTCACTTTCGTCAAAGTCAAACCAGACCGTGCAGCTTTTGCGTTTGAGCAAGGCCGCCTGCGGGTGGTCCTTGTCAAACGGCGCGGGCACGCGTTTGAGTTCAGCGTCATCCATGCGGGCGCCGCTGGCTTGCAGATCATCCAAGGCACTGGCGATTTTTGTGCCGCTCGCGCCATCAACAAGTGTGCGCCACCGCGTGAGCTTGTCTTTGTCCAACCCCATGATGCCGCCGCCCACAGAAAGATAGTCGCGGCCAATGCCGAAGAAAAAGCCGGTCGGCGGGGTAGACCACAACATGTGCAAATGCAGGTGATAGGGCGTTTTGTCTTTGGAAAACCGCACGTCACGGTGGGGGCGGAAGAGTTTGGTGGACGGCACCTGTCCGGTTTGTCGTTCCAAAGAAGCGCTCACCGTGTCGAGAAGCGCCAGTGCTGGCGATTTGAGCTGGCTTTCATAAGTGGTTTTGTGCCCTGCAAACCAGTCCTTGGAGTTGTTGTCAGCCAAGGTGTTCAAAAATGCGCGGCTGTCGGAAATCAATGTGGCAAAGGGATCGGTGGACATGGTGGAACCTTGAGTTGGAAACAGGACCATGGTGGCAGAGTGCGGATTTTTGATCAACGCAAAGCCGGGCCTTGCCCTGTCTAATTAACAAGCTTACTGCTTGGGCATGACAACATCACCAGCGACCTCCCCAATGCGGACGTCTGATCACGTTCGCGCCCTTATGCGTATTGGCCTGCCACTCATTGGCGGGCATGTGGCGCAGTTTGGAATCGGTTTGACCGACACCGTCATGTTGGGCTGGTACTCTGTGGAGGCGCTGGCCTCTGTGGTGCTGGGCAGCATGTTTTTCTTTGTCATTTTTATTCTGGGGTCAGGTTTTGCCATTGCGGTGATGCCGCTGGTTGCAGAGGCGGATGCGGAAGGGGATGAGCAGGCCTTGCGACGTGTCACCCGCATGGGGCTGTGGCTCTCGGTGATCTTTGGCGTTGTGGTGCAACCGCTGTTCCTGATGTCGGGCCCACTTCTGCTGGCGCTGAAGCAAGCGCCCGATGTGGCCGAATTGGCGCAGGCGTATTTGCGGATTGCCGGGCTTGGACTGGTTCCCGCATTGTTGGTGATGGTGCTCAAATCTTACCTCGCAGCTTTGGAGCACACTCGCGTGGTGTTCTGGGTCACAGTGGCCGCCGTGCCAGTGAACGCGGTGGTGAACTACGGGTTGATTTTTGGCAATTGGGGCCTGCCCGAGATGGGTGTGCGCGGGGCGGCAATTGCCTCGATCATTGTGCAGTTTGTGTCTTTGATTGGCGTGGTCCTCTACGCGGTGAAGGCGCTGCCGCAGCACACGCTGTTTGCCCGTATCTGGCGGCCAGACTGGGAAGTGTTTGCCAAAGTGTTCCGGCTGGGCCTGCCCATTGGCGTGACCAACCTGGCCGAGGTTGGATTGTTCTCCGCCTCGTCCATCATGATGGGGTGGTTGGGCACGGTGACGCTGGCGGCACATGGTATTGCGCTGCAATTGGCCAGCCTGGCCTTTATGATCCATTTGGGCTTGTCTAATGCCGCCACGGTGCGAGCGGGCAACGCCATGGGGCGCAAAGATGCGGAGCACATGGCGCGTGGGGCTTGGGTGGCGATTGTCGCCTCGCTGATGCTGGCCTTTGTTGCGGTGGCGATCTTCTTGATCTTCCCGGAGCAACTGCTTGGTGCCTTTATTGATCCGCAAGAGCCTCAACGCGAGGTGATCATCGCAACAGGTGTTAGCTTGCTCTACGTGGCGGCGCTGTTTCAGGTGATGGATGGTGCGCAGGTGATGGCGCTGGGGCTGTTGCGTGGGGTGCAAGACACCCGTGGGCCGATGGTGATTGCCGCGATCAGCTATTGGGGCATTGGCGTGCCAAGTGCCTATGTGTTGGGCTTTACCTTTGGTCTGGGGGGCGAAGGTGTCTGGCTTGGGCTGGTTTGCGGTCTGACGGCAGCGGGCATCTTGCTGATGTATCGTTTCTGGGTCACGGATCTAAAACGCCTGCGTAAGCGGTTCTCCGAGAAAAAGGCGTCGGCTTAACACCGACGCCCGACTTTCTCTTTCCTCAAATACCTTGGGGAGTCCTATCTGGGGATGGGACGGGGCAAAGCCCCTCTACTTCTTGCCTTTCAGCAATCGATCCGCCTTTTTGCGCACCAGAACTGACCGCAGATCATGCATCGCCAACAACAAAGTGTCGGTGATTTGCTCCAACTGATCCGGCGTGGCCTTGGATTGCGCCCATTGAGAAGTCAGGTTGAGGTGGTCCACGGAACGTAAGATGTCGTCGATGTCTCGTTCCGCGAGCAAAGCGCGGCGTTCCTCCATCCAAGCATCAATCTCTGCCTTGTCCTCTTTGGTCAGCTTGGTGCTGCCATGGGGCTTAACCTCGCCATTCTTGATGTTGATGACCGCAATTTGGTCCATCTCAATCCGGCGTTGGCGGTTCTCCGTGTCGACACGGAAAACCATCGCGCCATTTTCGCGGACGCGGAAGTAGTAGTCTGGCAGGTCACTGCTCATGGGCCACCTTTTGATTTGGGTCCGCGATTAGGTCAGAGAGGCGCAGAAATCTTGAATGCGCGTACAGGCGGTTTTTAGAGCTTCATCAGACGTGGCGTAGCTGACCCGAAAATTGGGGGACAACCCAAAGGCGGCGCCAAAGACCACAGCCACATCCGCCTCGTTCAGAAGGGCGTTGGCAAAGGCTTCGTCATTCTCGATCACGGTACCTTTGGGCGTGGTTTTGCCAATCAACCCGGCGATGGATGGGTAGACATAAAACGCGCCTTCTGGTGTTGGGCAGGTGAGGCCGTCAATTTGGCTCAGCATCTCAATCACCAAGTCGCGGCGGCGTTTGAAGACCACGTTGTTTGGCGCCAGGAAGTCTTGTGTGCCGTTGAGCGCCTCAACAGCGGCCCACTGGCTCACAGAGCAGGGGTTGGAGGTGCTTTGCGACTGGATCTTGCGCATGGCGGCGATCAGTTCAACAGGGCCAGCCGCGTAGCCAATGCGCCAGCCGGTCATGGCGTAAGCCTTGGAGACTCCGTTGCAGGTCAGAGTGCGCTCATAGAGGCCGGGCTCAATTTCGGCAGGGGTGCAGAATTCAAAGCCGTCATAAGCGAGGTGCTCATACATGTCGTCGGTCATCACCCAGACATGGGGGTGGCGCATCAGCACGTCTGTCAGTGCCTTGAGCTCTTCACGGGAATAGCCTGCGCCGGTGGGGTTGGACGGTGAGTTGAAGATCAGCCATTTGGTGTTGGGCGTGATTGCGGCCTCTAGTTGATCTGCGGTCAGCTTGAACTTGGTGTCCAGCGAGGTTTCGACAACCACCGGTGCGCCACCGGCGAGCAGCACCATGTCGGGGTAGCTGACCCAGTAGGGTGCGGGGATGATGACCTCGTCGCCATCGTTCAAGGTGGCCATCAACGCATTATAGAGCGTCTGTTTGCCGCCGGTGCCGACGGAAACCTGCGCTGGGGTGTAGTCCAGCCCATGGTCGCGCTTCATCTTAGCACACACGGCTTCTTTCAGCTCGGGAATGCCATCCGGCGCGGTGTATTTGGTTTTGCCTGCCGCAATTGCTGCCACGGCGGCATCTTTGATGTTTTGCGGCGTGTCAAAGTCTGGTTCCCCTGCGGAGAGGCCAATCACATCGCGGCCTGCAGCTTTCAACTCGGCGGTCTTTGCTGTCATAGCGATGGTCGGGGAGGGTTTCACGCGGGACAGGGTGTTGGACAGGAAAGACATTTGGGCCTCGTTTGTAATCACTGTCTCCATGTCTTAGGGTGCGCAGGAATGCCGTTCAAGGCAGAAACCAAAGGAATGTATATGTCACAGGACCAAGTGGAACCGCTGACCGACGAGGGTTGGTATGGCGAGGACGTGGCTACCTTTGGCGATCGGTTGGCCGCAGCGCGAGAGGCGGCGGGTCTGAAACAAGGCGAGCTGGCCAAACGTTTGGGTATCAAACGCAGCACTCTGTCCAATTGGGAAGGTGACCTGAGCGAGCCACGTGCCAATAGGCTGTCGATGATGGCGGGCCTGTTGAATGTGTCTGTGGGCTGGTTGCTGACCGGCGACGGGGATGGCGTGGAGATGCCAGGCGACGAAGAGACTGCGGATACGGACCTATTGGCAATTGTGCAGGAGATCCGCGTGATCCGCAGCCGCATGAAAAATGACCTAGAAAAGCTCGCGCGTTTGGAAAAAGCGCTGCGCAATAAGGTGTGACGATGATCGACGTGCCCACAAGGACCCCGAATCCGGCAAATGAAACCCATGAGAATCGCCTGAAGCGCATGCAAATGCGCTCGATGCGGCGTGGGATCAAAGAGATGGACATTATTCTGGAGCGCTATGCGGCGGACAATTTGTCCTCGATGGATGCGGCGACGCTGGACCTGTACGATTCTCTGCTGAACGAGAATGATCAGGACTTATATCAATGGGTTACGGGGCAAAAACCAGCTCCGGCGCCATTTGCAGCGATGATTTCAGACATTTCGACAGCGATCAGTGGCCGTAATTGACGCGAATTTGTGACGTCTTTTGGACGGTTTAACCACTTGTTGGGCTTTATCCGTCAGTCTTGTTGTCAGACAAAGCTGACGGAGAACTAGAATGAGCTTTCATTCATCAATGGAAAGCGGGCCAGAGCAGTCGTTTATGACTGACTATTTGGACTCGCTGGCGCTTGTTGAGCGCCTGCACCGGCTGTTGCTGGATGTGATCAAAGACGAGTTTGAACGTGTTGGGGTTATCGAAATTAACGCGGTACAAGCGCTGTTGCTGTTCAATATTGGCGACAACGAAGTGACTGCGGGCGAACTCAAGACACGCGGCTACTACCAAGGCTCCAATGTGAGCTACAACCTGAAGAAACTGGTCGATGCGGGTTATATGCACCATCAGCGCTGCGAGATTGATCGCCGCTCTGTGCGGGTGCGTCTGACCGACAAAGGCCGTGAAATCCGCGACGTGATTTCCAAGCTGTTTGCGCGTCATGCCGAAGGCCTACAGGCCAAAGGTGTGCTGGGCGAAGATGGAATCGAGCAGATCACCCACGCGCTGCGTCGTGTGGAGCGGTATTGGACCGACCAGATCCGCTACATCTATTAAATTCCCGGACACCCTAGAACGGGGAATCCGCGGCTTTTGCGCGTCAGCCTAGAAAGGCACGGCGCGCTTTTCCTATTTCCGGTGTCCAACTAAGGCTGATTTTGTGCTCGGCCTCTGTGCCTCAGCGGTGTGTCGATAAGCGCAAGAGATAGACCTTCCATTTCGCGCAGAAGTTTGCGGGTCATTGCGGCCTCGTAATCTGCAAACCCATGTGCAACCTCGACAAAGGCATTTGGGCCGCGCGTGACCCACGCGTCAAAATAGGCCACCAAACTGGCGGTTTCCTCACGAGATTCGCCGCTGGGACGGGATGCACCGGGACCAATCACCAGCGCATTCACGGTGATTTGCTCCGGCAGCGGGATATCGCGGGGCAGGGGGCCTGTGTTGGCTTTTCCATCACCGGAGATGTCCAAGGTCCAACGCCAGCAGGTCGGCTGCGTTTGCAGCAGTGCAGCGCCAAATGCGATGGCAGGGCCTAAGCCGGTGGAGACATCCATTTTGGGGCGCCGTGTGCCACGCAATGTGTTGGTGATATCGGACAAAACGCTAGGCGACGTGATGTCTGTCCATGGAACTATTAAGTTCTGGTGGTCTGGCCCGCTCCATTCAAAAACTGCCAACGCAACAGGTGGAGTGCCGGGTTGCAGCAGTGCCTTCTTCACACTGATATTCTCAAAAGCGGCGGCCAAGCCATTGAGTTGCATGTGGTATTCGGCATTGTCCACGGAACCGGATACATCCAGTCCAAGCGCAAGGGCCTGCCGGCATTGGGCATGAACGGCTGATGCCAAACACAGAGAAAACACGGTAACGGTGGTGGTGAAAGCAGTCTGAAGGTTCAAGGGTGCAAGTCCAACTGACCCAATACTGTTACGGAAAGTTCGCGAGACAACTTGCGCCGCATGGCATTCTCAAAATCGTTAAATCCGGCCGCCACTTCCACAAAAGCGGCGGGGCCACGGATCAGCTCGCGTTTGTAATAGTTCACCATATCGCCGGGTTGCGCGCCAAGGTCGGCGGCTTTTTCACCAAAAGTTTCAATCGCCAATGCGTTGACCGTGACACCGTCAAGTGGGAAGGCGTTGTATGCTTGTTTTGGGGTGAAGCCGTCGTTGTTTTCGCCATCTCCACTCACATCCAAGACCTGAACGTCACAAGGGGGCGCCTCCCGAAACAGCCGGGCTGCGTGGCCAACGGCATGACCCAAGGCTGTCGGGAATTCAGTGGTGGAGCGCTTGGAGAGGGCCAATTGGGCCGCGCTTTCCAAAAGGGTCTGGCGGCTGTCGATGACGGTCCAGTCCAGCAAAGTGTGGTGTTGTGTGCGGCCGCTCCATTCATAGACAGAAAAGGCCACCGAATGAGGGGCGTTTAGGAAGGCAGCTTGTACTTCTGGCGCGATGAGCGCCGCGGCCAATCCACGACGTTGCAGCATGTCCTCATGGGCATCCACGGAAGAGCTGACATCCAGCGCAAGCAGCAGCGCGATGCGACAAACAGGCAAGGTGTTGGCCGCAGAGGGAACAGGGGAGGCCGCGAGGGCCATCCCCAAAAGCGCGACATATGCCGCGCGGCGGATCACCAGTGACCGGTGCTCTCCATGCTGGCCCAAGGCTCAGCCGGAGGCAGGGCATCACCCTGCTGTAGCAGCTCAATTGAAATGTTGTCGGGGGACCGCACAAAAGCCATGCGCCCGTCACGCGGCGGACGATTGATCACAACACCGTTGTCAGCAAGGTGCTGGCACATCTCGTAGATGTTGCCAACTTCGTATGCGAGATGACCAAAGTGACGGCTGTCAGACGGCAGGCCGTCATCACCGTCCCAATTGTGAGTTAATTCTAGTGGTGCGTCGTGGTCGCCATCCGCGGCAAGATAGACCAGCGAGAAGCGACCTTCCTCGCTGTCATATCGTTTTATTTCTTTGAGGCCAAACAGCGCGTAAAACGCCATAGAAGCTTCCAGATCCGAGACGCGGACCATTGTGTGCAGGTATTTCACGTGCATCTAATATTTCCTTGGTTGGTGTTGGCGCTATCAAAGCACGGAGTGGGGCGGTGAATCCAGCGCGAAGTTTGGGCTTTCTCGACGGCGAGCGTTGAGCTTTGGTTGTTTGGAGGGGGCGCAGTGTCAGGACAGGGCGCAATCAGATTGAACTTGGCCCGCGGTTGCGGCACGATGGACGGACAACAGGCAGAATAAGGTAGAGCAGACCTTGCAGCAGTATCACGACGCACTTCGCACCATTTTGGATCATGGCGAAGAGTCCACCGACCGGACCGGCACGGGCACCATTTCCTATTTCGGCATGCAAACGCGCTATCGCTTGTCTGATGGGTTTCCTTTGGTGACCACCAAGAAGTTGCACCTGCGCTCGATCATTCATGAGCTGCTGTGGTTTTTGTCCGGTGACACCAACATCAAGTACCTGAAAGACAACGGGGTGCGGATCTGGGATGAATGGGCGGATGAAAACGGCGACCTTGGCCCAGTTTATGGCTATCAGTGGCGGGCATTTCCGACATTGCAGGCCTCTGGCATTGCCCATGAGGGCGAACCGTTGTTTGTGAAAAAGGGTGTGGATCAGATTGCCAACATGGTGGAGATGATCAAAACCTCACCGGACAGCCGACGCTTGATTGTGTCGGCGTGGAACCCCGGAGATGTGCCGCAGATGGCGCTGCCGCCATGTCACACGATGTGGCAGGTGCGGATCATCAACGGAAAATTACACCTGCAGCTGTATCAACGCAGCGCAGATATGTTCCTTGGCGTGCCGTTTAACATCGCGTCATATGCTTTGCTTCAGGTGATGCTGGCACATGTGACTGGCTATGAGGTCGGTGATTTTGTGCATTCGATTGGCGATGCGCATATTTATTCCAATCATCTTGATCAGGTGAACCTGCAGCTGTCTCGCACGCCAAAAACCTTGCCGCAGCTGCGGTTGAAGCGGGATGTCGGCTCGATTTTTGACTTTGAATACGACGATTTTGAGTTTGTCGGGTATGAGCCCGATCCAGGCATCAAAGCGCCGGTGGCGGTGTAATCATGATTTCATTGGTTGTTGGACGCGCGCGCAACGGGGCAATTGGTCGGGATGGCGATATACCCTGGGCCATTCCTGAAGATATGAAGACGTTTCAGCGCGAAACGCTTGGTGGCGCCATCATCATGGGGCGGGCGACCTGGGTCAGCCTGCCAAAGAAACCGTTGCCGCGGCGGCTTAATATTGTTGTGTCTTCTCAACCAGATGCGGCAGATGTGGTGGTGCCGTCTGTGGCGGAGGCGGTAAAGCTGGCCTATGCAGAAGGCTATCATCGGGTCTATGGCATTGGCGGAGCCGGGATTTATGCGGAAATGCTGCCCCTGGCGGATCGGTTGCTGATTTCCGAAGTGGATATCGACGTGCCGGATGCGGACACGTTTTTCCCGGAGGTGGATCTTGCGACGTGGCGGCTGGGGTCTTCCCGGGTGTTGCCCGGGGACGGACCAAAGTGTGAAGTTTGTGAGTATCTGCGGCGTTGAATGTGCCAGCTTTGCTGTGAAACACATTGTTTTTCAGGACCAAATTGACAGTTTCCCCGGCTAGGCAGTAGGTTAGCATGAGTTAACCACATTGTTTCAGCCATTGGAGCCTGGGCCCTATGAAGCGTTTTTCCCTTATTATTGCCGCATTGACATTGACCGTAGCCGCGCCTGTTTCGGCGCAAACCTGGAGCAGCAATGCACCGGTGATTGGTCCCGTGAACCAACCTGAGGGCATGTTGATGCACCCGTACCCTGCGTCTACAAATTTTTGCCCCAGCGGACTGCAGCCGGTGACCATGGGTGGCGTGATTTGCTGCGGCAACCCAAACACCGGTGAAGTGTATTACAACGCGGGTGGTTCCCGTAAGCGCAGCTACAGCATGAGCTGTCCTCCAGGATCAAAGGGCTGCTCTTAAATCTGCGTCGCAAAACAAAACGCGCGCCAATGGGGCGCGCGTCTGTTGCAGAAAGGGGCGCGAAATGGCGCCCCAATCTTATTATAGAACTTTGAGCTCACCCGCCATATCGCGGCCGTCTCGGCCTTGGGTCATTTCAAATTCAACTTTTTGATTGTCAGTCAGGCCTTTGAGACCCGACCGTTCAACAACGGAAATATGGACAAAAACGTCCTTTCCGCCTTCTTCCGGTTCAATGAACCCAAAGCCTTTTGTGGTGTTAAACCACTTTACGGTACCGCGTGGCATACCGTTCTCCTCCATATTCACTTTTAGTCAATCCGGGCTGGGGCCCGGTGGTGCAAAAATAACTAAATCTGAAAGCACGCTTTCAGAGGCACGAAAAACTGCACCACCTAGAGGATTGCACGGCTCCCGCAAAAATCAAGAAAAACCGCAGTGAATTTTGAAATCAGTTGCATTAAGTCTTTTGGGGAACTGAAGAAAGGGCCAGGAATGACCACGCTATATGGGCTTAAGAATTGTGATACGTGCCGTAAGGTTTTGAAATTATTGGACGGTGCGGATTTTGTTGATGTGCGGATTGATGGCGTGCCTGGAGAGACACTGAAGGCGGCTTTTGAACAGTTTGGAGCCGTCTTGGCCAACACACGCTCAACTACATGGCGAAATCTGAGTGAAGAAGAGCGGGCAAAACCAGTGTTGGCGCTTTTGGTTGAGCACCCCACGTTGATGAAACGTCCGCTGATTGAGCAGAGTGGTGTGCTTTATCTGGGGTGGGGCAAAGACACTCAAGCCGCGCTTCTGTAAACACAAAAGCCCGCGCCAATTGCGCGGGCTTTCTCATTTGTTGGCCGAAACGCTATGCGGTGTCGCGGCGCCTAAACAGTGCGTCCAGTGAAAGCGGGCCAGCGCCTTTGAAGACCAGCACGACAAACAAGAAGGCCCACATCATACGTTGGTCAATCAAGGCCTGAGCGCTGTCAAACAGAGAGCCAAGCGCCACGCCGTGGCCGGTGACATCGACTATGGTTTGCACGGCAACAAAGCCAATCATGCCTAATGCGGCAAGCCGAGTGAGCAGGCCAAGGATGATCAGAATTGGCAGTACAAACTCCGCTACGGTACCAGCCAAGATCACAATGCGCTGGAAAATCGTCATCTGGGAGACGTCCCACACCACGGCTTCAGCGGCTTTTGGGAAGATTTGACCAAAGGCACCGGCGGAAGGTGAGAAAATTGACCCGTCGATTTTTAACATGGCGGAGTTCCAGAAGTAGAAGAACAGCACCATCAGGAAGGTCAAGCGAGCCAGAGTGGGAACAAGCCAGTCGAGACGATTTAGGCGGTCAATGAGGTCTTGGTAAAGGGTGATGATATTGGACATAGAGACCTCCGGTTATGTCGAAATAGTTATGGAAGTCAGGGCATTGCCCGACAAAAGTAAAGTAAGGGCTGCGCCCAGATCAAAGGCGTTGTCAGCCTCAGTTGCTTTGGCGGCAGCAATGCCCAGCGTGTCGCCAGACATCAAACTTTTCAGGCAAGTGTAGCCGCCGGGTGGCAAAGCATGGGGCTCTGGATCAAACTCCGGCCGCATGATGACCACATCTTGTGCAACGGCTTCAGGTTTGGGGCCGTCTTGCATGTTAAAGGACCAGATGGCGTGCAGCGGCCATGGGGACTGCTGGACCAAAACCGCGGGCGCAAAGGAAAAAGTCACTTCGCCAAGCTGTTCCGGCGGCACAGTTTCCAACGCATCAGGTGTAATCGGAGTGGCGTCGGCGGCGTGGTAGCTTTGGCGCAGGGCGAGCTCGAGGTCGGCCACGTCACCGAGGTAACCGAGGTGCGCGAGCGGTTCAAAATCACGTAAGAATTCCGGGAAACCAGCACCGTAGTGCATCATCAAAGGAGACGCAGGCGGGGATTGGCGCAGAAAGATGGCAGCTACAGCGTTGAAGTTTTCGTGGCCAATGAGTTTCGCAATTGTGGGGAACCCAGTGGCCAAGGCTTCTGTCAGAGAGATAGCGACGTTGTTGCGATAGACGTCAAAGCGGCGTCCAGCTGGTTGGCCTTTTGCGTCAGACAGCCCAATGGGACGGTCTTGTTGGCTGTCCAAAATGGCGCTGCGGAAGGTGGTTTGGGTGACGGTCATGCGGTCACCTTCGAAAGAGCGATATCTGCCCGTTCCGCCTCGGCGTGCAGGATTGGCCACTCGGGCACATCCGTGTCCCATTCAATCAGAATGGGGCGAGGACCGGACAGGGACAGCGTGTGGTCGAGCAAAGCCCAAACTGGGTCCACCACGGGCGCGCCGTGGCTGTCGATCAGCAGCGGTTTGCCGTGATCATCTTCGTCTTCATCGTGTCCACCGAGGTGAATTTCACCAACATGTTCAAGCGGATAATCCGCGATGTATTGTTTGGGGTCATAATTCAGGTTGGTGGCGGAGACAAAAACGTTGTTCACGTCCAAGAGCAGGCCGCAACCAGTGCGCTTGGCCACCTCACGCAGGAAGTCTGGCTCCGACAGGGTGCTTTCGTCAAAGGCCAGGTAGCTGGATGGATTTTCCAGCATCATCTGACGGCCAATGGTGGTTTGTAACTGGTCGATGTGATCGCAGACGCGGGTCAGCGTGTCGTCGGTGTAAGGCAGGGGCAGCAGGTCGTTGAGGAAGGCCCCATCGTGGGTGCTCCAGGCCAGGTGTTCGGAGAACACAGTGGGATTGAGCCAATCGACCAAGTGTTTCAGACGCGCCAGATGCTCTGAATCCAAGTGGCCTTCGCCGCCAATCGAGAGCCCGACACCATGCACCGAGATCGGGAAGCGTTTGGTGAGTTCCCGCAGTTGCGCAATGGGGCGACCACCGTCGCCCATGTAGTTTTCCGCATGGACTTCGAGCCAACCGACTGTGCCAGAATTGGCGAGCAAGTCATTATAATGCTGCGGTTTATAGCCGACACCGGGCAAGTTGGGCAGGCCTTTGGGAGGCTGTGGCGCATCATACATCAGGTTGATCCTTAGGAAGGCAGGTCACGAGGCAGGGCCTCAAGCGACGGCGTGCGAGGGGCGCCGTCAGCCATGTCTGGCAGTGCGATGTCGAGGCAGCTTCCTGCCTCCACGAGGGTCCAAGCATTGCCTTGGTAATCGAGAGTTGAGGTGCCTGCGCAGGTGGTACCGGGGCCGGCGGCACATCCATTTTCACCAGCTTTGGCAACGCCGTAGCACTTCTCCTTTTTGGCGGCCTCAGCGGGGCCAACTTGAAGGGCAAGGGCCGCAGCAACGGCAGAAAGGAGGGGCAGTGTTTTGGAAAACTGGGTCATATCTTTGGATCCTGAAACGGGGCGTTGGCGGGAGCGAACGTGTGTTCAGGTGAAGTATTTCATTTTTCTGTGGAAAACGCGAAGGTTTGCGGTGAAGCCCCGGCGTCCCGGGGCTTCGAAAGTCTGACTTAGGACTTTGGCAGGTCACGCTCCAGCGCTTCCAAAGAGCCCATGCGGGCTTTGCCGTCTGCCATGGCTGGCAGTTCCATGGAGGCACAGGTGCCAGCGTCAACGAGTTTCCAAGCGTTGCCTTGGTAATCGGAAGTGGAAGTGCCGGCGCATGTTGTGCCTGGGCCAGCGGCGCAGTCGTTCTGGCCTGCGAGCGAAACGCCGTAGCACTTCTCTTTTTCAGCGGCCACTGCGGTGGTGGCGTGTGCGGACAGGGCTGCGGCTACGGCGCTTGCAACTGCGAGTGTTTTTACTGTGTTGGACATTGGTTCTCTTCCCTTGTGAATGTCTAAAACTCGGCCGCCTTGCTGATCTGTGTGTGATCGTTTGCTCGGTGGCATGAGTAGAGATTAGGTCGGGGGGCGCTTCAAAGGCCAATCACGGGGCTGTGTGTCACAGACGCGTTAGATGGCGTGACGGTTTCGTGAAGATTCCAGCGCTGGAAGGTTGGTTTTCCTTCAAAATTGAAACAGGCGCGTCCGGTTTCCCGTAACGCGCCTGTTGAAATGTTGCAAAAGCTCTTAGGCCAAATCGGGCGGGGTTGCCTCTTGTGACAACTGGCTCACGATTTCGTCCAAAGACTGGACTTTGCTTTGCTTTTCGCCAAGGCGGCGGGTGGACACGGTACGTTCCTCGATCTCTTTCTTACCAATCGCCAAGATCACCGGCACTTTGCCCACGGAGTGTTCGCGGACTTTGTAGTTGATCTTTTCATTGCGCAAATCGGCTTCGGCACGCACGCCAACGGCTTTGAGCGCTTCGACAACCTCGAGGCAGTAGTCGTCTGCGTCAGACACAATGGCTGCCACAACCACCTGACGTGGAGCCAACCAGAACGGCAATTTCCCAGCGTGTTCTTCGATCAAGATACCGATGAAGCGCTCAAAGGAGCCCAATGTGGCGCGGTGCAGCATGATTGGGCGGTGTTTGTCCCCATCCGCACCAATATATGTGGCGTCCAGACGCTCCGGCAGGTTTGGATCGACCTGAAGCGTGCCACACTGCCAGTTCCGGCCAATGGCGTCGGTCAGGGTGAACTCAAGCTTGGGACCATAAAACGCGCCTTCGCCTTCGAGCAGTTCAAATTCGTAGCCAGCCGCGTTACAGGCGTCACCAAGAGCTTTTTCAGCGTAGTCCCAGCTTTCGTCTGAGCCAATACGCTTTTCCGGGCGGGTGGAGAGCTTGATGGTCCAGTCGTCGAAACCGAGGTCAGAATAGATCTCGGACAGGAAGTCGATGAACTTCTTGGTTTCCGAAGTGATCTGATCTTCAGCACAGAAGATGTGCCCATCATCTTGGGTGAAGCCACGCACGCGCATGATGCCGTGCAGCGCACCGGAGGGCTCATAACGGGCGCAGGAGCCAAATTCGGCCATGCGCAGCGGCAGGTCGCGGTAAGACTTCAGGCCTTGGTTGAACACCTGCACGTGACACGGGCAGTTCATTGGCTTGAGTGCGTTTACAGCCTTTTCGCGGGCGTGGTCTTCGTCCACTTCCACGATGAACATATTTTCCTGGTACTTGTCCCAGTGCCCGGAGGCTTCCCAAAGCTTGCGGTCGACCACTTGAGGTGTGTTCACCTCAACATAGCCGCCGACCTCTTGCTTGCGACGCATGTAGTCTTGCAACGTGGTGTAGATGCGCCAGCCGTTGGGGTGCCAGAAGATTTGACCAGGGGCCTCTTCTTGCATGTGGAACAGGTTCATTTCGCGGCCCAGTTTGCGGTGGTCGCGTTTCTCGGCCTCTTCCAGCATGTGCAGGTGGGCTTTGAGGTCTTCTTTGTTCTTGAAGGCCACGCCGTAGATACGCTGCAACATTGCGCGGTCGCTGTCGCCGCGCCAGTAGGCTCCAGCCACGGACATCAGCTTAAAGGCATCGGCTGGCACCTGACCGGTATGTTGCAGGTGTGGGCCGCGGCAGAGATCTTGCCAATGGCCGTGCCAATACATGCGCAGCGGCTCGTCACCCGGAATGGACTCGATCAGTTCCACTTTATAAGGCTCGTTGTTGGCTTCGTAGAACTTTACGGCGCGATCCCGGTCCCAGATTTCGGTGGTCACAGGCTCGCGCTTGTTGATGATCTCTTTCATCTTCTTTTCGATGCGGCTGAGATCTTCAGGGGTAAACGGTTCTTTGCGGTCAAAGTCGTAGTACCAGCCGTTTTGAATAACGGGACCAATGGTGACTTTCACATCAGGCCAAAGCTCTTGCACGGCACGGGCCATGATATGGGCGCAGTCGTGCCGGATCAATTCCAGCGCTTCGGCGTCGCTGTCTTTGAGGGTGTTGATCGCGATCGACGCGTCCGCGTCAATCGGCCATTGCAGGTCCCAATGTTGGCCATCCACAGTTGCGGAAATGGCCTTTTTGCCAAGGGAGGTCGAGATCGACGATGCGACCTCAAGAGGGGTTGTGCCGCTCTCGTAAGAACGTGCGTTACCATCAGGAAAAGTAAGGGAAATATCGGCCATCAGCCTCAAGCTCCTCGTCAGTTTGGCGCCCACGGAACGCCCGGTTGCAAGTATATGGTTCGGCGCTTTCATGAACCTAAGAAGGGGGCAAGTCAAGCGGGGTTTATCCCTTGTGCGCAGAGGGTTAAGGTCAGGTCAAATCAAGGAGAGAATTCGGGCCATGAGCGTCACGCAGTTTTTTGACACGCCGCAGGGACGGCGTATTGCTTATCACAAGAGCGGCACCAATGGGCCAACAGTTGTGTTCCTGGGTGGGCTGAAGTCTGACATGGAGGGCACCAAAGCGGTGCACCTTGAGGCCTGGGCGCAGGCGCGTCGACAGAAGTTTTTGCGGTTTGATTATTCCGGGCACGGTGAGAGTGATGGCGCGTTTGAAGACGGCTGTATTGGCGATTGGCATGAGGACACGGTTGCGGCTATCCACGCTTTGACCGATGGGCCGCTGATTGTGGTTGGCTCTTCGATGGGCGGTTGGCAGGCATTGCTTTTGGCCACAGCCATGCCGGAACGCATTCAAGGCATGGTGACCATCGCTGCCGCGCCGGATTTCACCGAGGACAGCTATTGGGCGGGCTTCACGCCGGAGCAGAAAGCGCAGCTTGAAGCGGAGGGGCAGGTGGCTTTGCCGTCAGATTACATGGAGCCCTACATCATCACCAAGCGCATGATCGAAGATGGGCGCGACCGTCTTGTGCTGCGCAGCCCGTTGCCGCTGCCATTCCCGGTGCGGTTCCTGCAGGGTACAGAAGATACGGCTGTGAACAGTTCGGTAGCCTATCGTTTGCTTGATCACGTCGAAGGTGAGGACATTCAGCTGCAAATGGTGAAGGGAAAAGACCATCGCTTCTCAGATCCAATTTGTCTAAAATTGATTGAAAGTAAGGTTGAGGAGGTAATTTCTGCTCCTCGAATTTCACAATGAGAACATTTTTGGTTTTGTAGGTCATTTTCTGTCGGCGTTCTGAAAGTGGTTGTCTATGAAGTATAAAGAAGGGATTGGCAGATGAATTCATCTGATTTGACCATGCAGCAGCGGGTCAGCCTGATCACATTGGCGGTGAAAGACGTGCAGGCGGCAGCGCGGTTTTACGACGCCTTGGGCTGGCAACGGGCAACGGGTCCGGACGATCCTGAGGAGGTGGTAGCGTACAACCTGATTGGTCAGACAATGGGTCTGTATTCGAAGACGAAGTTGGCGGAAGATTTGGGCATTCCCGAGGAGGCCATTGGTGGGTTTTCAGGCATGACCCTGTCTTACAATGTTGCAACAAAGGAAGAGGTTGCGCCGATTTTGGATCTGGTCGTGCAGGCGGGTGGGCGTGTTCTAAAGCCAGCTGGCGACATCTTTTGGGGAGGCTACATAGGATACTTCTGTGATCCGGACGGCCATGTATGGGAAGTTGCTCATAACCCGTTCTCACCGTTGGACAAAAATGGCGCGTTTCGTTGGGGCGGATATTGACCGTTTGTACCAGGATGGCTTGACCTAGAGGGTGTCTCTGTCACAGTTACGCACAACAAAAAGAGTATATAAGGGGTAGAGCATGCAGGAGCCTATCGTTCTGCTGCCGGGCATGATGTGTGACGCGCGATTGTTTGCGCATCAGGTCGCGGATTTGTCGCGAGATCACTTGGTGACGGTCGCGCCGATAACGCAGGGAGAGCGGATCAGCGAGATTGCCTCGTCTTTGATCCCGCATTTGCCGCCAAAGTTTGCCCTTGCTGGCCTGAGCATGGGCGGCATCGTTGCAATGGAATTGTTGCGCAAAATACCGGACCGCATCACCCGTATCGCCTTTATGGATACCAACCCGTTGGCGGAAACCCCAGCCAGTGCGGCGAGTTATGAGCCGTTGATTGTTGGCGCGCGGGCAGGGCGCTTGGATGAGGTTCTGGCCGAGTTTATGCGGCCGGAGTATCTGGCGCCAACGGCTCAGCGCAATGAGGTTTTGACACAGGTGCTGAACATGGGTCGCAGTTTGGGGGCGGAAACGCTTGTGCGGCAAGCGCGGGCCTTGCAGCGAAGACCGGATCAACAGGGCGCATTGCGGCGGTGCAAGTGCCCGGCTTTGGTGTTGTGTGGTGAACACGATGGGCTGACGCCCGTGAAACGGCACAGTTTTATGGCGGAACTGATCCCTTATGCGGAGCTCGAAATCATTGCGGATGCAGGGCATCTGCCAACTTTGGAGCAGCCGGAAGCCACTACATTGGCCTTACGTAAGTGGATGGAGCAACCGTTGATCCTCAGATGAGGTTGGTGTCTGATCAATCAAAGCAAAAAATCCACCGCGCCAAAGCTTGGGTGCGCCTGAAAGTGCCGCCAGGTATGCGCTTAGTGCTTGGGATTGCGCTGATGATCTTTGGTGTGTTTGGGTTCCTGCCGGTGTTGGGGTTCTGAATGCTGCCGTTGGGCGTGGCGATTGCCGCGTTGGACATCAGGAGGATAAAGAGCAAGCTGGCCAGAATTTTAGGCCGCTGGTGGTTAGGCCCCCAATTCCTGCATGATCTCAGCCGCCATCTCAAAAGACTTGAGCCGCGCCGTGTGGTCATGGATCATGCCGGTGAGCATAACTTCATCAGGTTGGTGGGTATCGATCAAAGCGCACATTTGCTCTTTGATCATGGCTTTGGTGCCAACCGCTGTGACCCGCAAGGCATGGTTGACCAAACGGGCTTCAGCGTCCGTGGCCACATCTTCAAAACGGTCGACGGGTTTGGGCAATGGTCCGGGTGTGCCTTTGCGCAAGTTCAAAAACCCTTGTTGCGGAGACGTGCGCAAGCGGCGTGCCTCTGCTTCAGTGTCAGCCCCAAACACATTCACGGCCATCATGAAATGCGGCTTGGGCGTTTTGCCGGAGGTAAACCGGTGCCTGTAGAGGTCTGCGGCTTCTTCCAGCGAATCTGGGGCAAAGTGAGAGGCAAAGGCATATGGGAGACCAAGTTGAGCGGCGAGTTGTGCGCCAAACAGGCTGGAACCCAAGATCCAAATCGGCACGTTGGTGCCCTCGCCGGGAATTGCGCGAATAGCTTGCCCTCTTTCTGATGCTTGAAATAGCCCGATGAGATCAACAACATCCTGTGGAAAGTGGTCTGCTCCAGCCAAGCCCCGCCGGAGCGCGGAGGCTGTTTTCATGTCCGTGCCAGGTGCACGTCCCAAGCCAAGGTCAACGCGGTCAGGATAAAGGGACGCGAGTGTGCCAAATTGTTCTGCGACGATCAGAGGCGGGTGGTTGGGCAACATGATGCCACCAGCCCCGACACGCATCGTTTGCGTTGCCGCAAGGACTTGGCCGGCCAATACTGCTGTGGCGGACGAAGCGATGCCTGGCATGTTGTGATGCTCGGCGATCCAATAACGTGTGTATCCCCAGCGCTCCGCCTTTCGTGCCAAATCGAGTGTATTGCGCAACGCGTCTGCGGCCGTGCCGCCTTGTGGAATGGGCGACAGGTCGAGCAGTGAGTAGGGGATCATGGCGCGCTCCAGACTTAGACAAGGAGTCCACCATATAAAGGGCTTCTCGTGCAAAGCTAGAGCTGTGCTGCTGATAAAAATGAAAAGCGGGCCATTGTGGCCCGCTTCTCTGTAAAATTGTTAGTAGCCGTTAAGTGCCGTATGCTTTGGCTGCGCCCATGACATCTTCGGCGGCGGCGGTCAAAGCCCCTGCAATCAGGTCTAGCTCTTCGGTTTTCAATCGGGCTGGCAAACGCACGTCACAGGCGAACATCAGCATGGCGCGGGTTTTGGGAAGCTCTTGTTTTTCTGGCACAAACTGCCAGTTCCAGAAGGCGCGGGCATTGTCAGTGGATTGGCCAAAAACTTGAACTTTTACGCCACGGGCATTGGCGGCGTCTTGGAATGCAAGGATTTGCGTGTTGTCCAAACCCTCGAGGTTGAACTGGATCGAATCCGGCGCGCGCGCTTCAGGGGCCAGCTTCTCAGGCACCTGCAACCAAGGGGAAGCGTTCAACTTGTCCGCAACGTAGTCGTGGTTGGCGCGGCCATCGCGCACCCGGCGTGGGACCTCGGCCAATTGCGGGCGGATAATTGCTGCTGACAGGTTTGACAGACGAAGATTGTAAAGCGGCAGGAGGTTTTGCCAGCGGGCAAAGGCCGCCTCCAGTTCGCCGGTGTTGTCGCCTTCGGGGGCTTTGTGCTTTTTCCAGTTGTGCTCATAGGCGCCGGACATGATCACTGCGCGGGCAATCAGATTGGCGTCGTCAGACACCATGATGCCACCTTCGCCCGCGTTGATCAGTTTGTAGGACTGGAAAGAAAAGCAGCCAATTTTGCCAATGGTGCCGATGTTACGGCCATGCCATGTGGTGCCAAGGCTGTGTGCAGCGTCTTCAATCACAGGGATGTCGCGGGCCTCACACAGCGCCATAATGGCATCCATGTCAGAGGTGTGGCCGCGCATGTGGCTGATGATCACGGCGGAGATATTGTCATCCAGCCGCGCTTCAAAATCCACCAGGTCGATGCGGTAGTTGTCCCCAACTTCACAAAGCACCGGAACCAAGTCGGCGTGCACCACAGAAGAAGGCACCGCAGCAAAGGTGAAGCCGGGCAACAGCACGCGGGCATCGCGCGGTAGGTCCAGAGCTTTTAGAGACAGGAACAACGCGGCGGAACAGGACGACACAGCCAGTGCATATTTGCTGCCCAGCATGGCGGCGAATTCTGCTTCAAGCAGGGTCACTGGTGCATTCTCGGCCGCTGTGTAGCGGAACAGGTCGCCGGATTGCAGCAGGCGATCGATCTCTTCGCGGGCGGAGGCGGGAATGGGTTCCGCGTCATACACATTGGGAGGCAACGTCATAGTTTTCAACTTTCTTAAGTTGTGTTTTCGAAAACATAAAACAATGCATCACCACAGGGAAGCGCAAACACGTGTTTGCGTGTAAAACGTCGCGGAAAAAGTGTCGCGGTTAGCTTAAACGCCAAGCCGGTCGCGCAGGGCGAACCAGGTCATGGCCAGGGCCAGCAGCGGGCTGCGCATGCGGGCGCCGCCGGGGAAGGGCGATGCTGGCACGCGCGACATTGTACCAAAGCCTTCGGCCTCGCCAGCCAGTGCCATTGCAATCAACTGGCCCGCATGGGTTGCGGTGCCGACGCCGTGGCCAGAGTAACCAGAAGCGGAGATCACATTGGGGGCGAGGCGGCGCAAATATGGCATGCGCTTCATGGTGATCGCCAAGGTGCCGCCCCAAGCGTAGTCGATACTAATGTCCTGAAGGTGCGGGAAAATATCCACCATCGGCTTGCGCACCGTAGCGGCAATATCGGCCGGGAAGGTGTAACCATAGCTTTCACCACCGCCAAACAGCAGGCGATTGTCATGGCTAAGCCGGAAGTAGTTGATGACAAATTTGGAGTCTGCCACAGCCACATCGCGTGCAAGGACTTTGGCGACATCGTCGCCTAGTGGTTCGGTTGCGGCGATGAAGTTGTTGATCGGCATGACCCGGCTGGCCACTTTCGGCTCCAAATCGCCAAGATAGCCATTGCAAGCCAGCACCAGGTGATCGGCAGTGACCTGTCCGCCGTCTGTTTTTACGGTGACATTGGTCCCACGCTCAATTTGAGTCACGCGCGAGGTTTCGTGGATGGTTGCACCTGCTGCTGCGGCCGCTTCAGCCAACCCCAAAGCAAATGCCAGTGGGTGCAGATGGCCGGCGCCCATGTCCAAGCTGCCCCCCACGTATTTTGGAGAAGGGCAGATCACCTGCAGTGCGTCCTGGTCCAGCGTCTCGATCTGGTCGTATCCGTAGCGGGTTTGCAGGTGGTGCGTATAGTCGTGTTCTTCGCGGACTTCTTTGGCGGAGAAGCAGGCATGCGCGATGCCAGGTTTGTAATGACAGTTGATGTTGTGATTGGAGATCAAACCTTTGACGAGGTCTTTGGAGTCTTCGGCCAGTTTCCAAAGCTTGGCGGCATCGTCCTGCCCAACCAGTTTCTCAAGCCCATCTTGCTCCATGCGCTGACCAGAGCCGAGCTGTCCGCCGTTGCGCCCGGAGGCGCCAAAGCCCACGCGATGTGCCTCTAGCAAGACCACATCAAAGCCGCGTTCCGCCAGATGCAACGCGGTGGACAGGCCTGTGAAGCCGCCGCCAATCACACAGACGTCTGCCTTGCGCGTGCCTTCTAACGGGGCAAATGGTGCCAGCGGTTGCGCCGTCGCCGCATACCAACTGTCTGGGTAGTGACCTTTGCGATCATTGGCATCGAGCAGGTTCATGGCGCCTCTCGCTTTCTCTTTCTGAAAATACCTCCGCTGGAGGCAGCGGATTGGCCCGGAAGGCCAATCGCTTGGCAGTTACACGTTGAGCAGTAGGTGCTCGCGTTCCCATGGGGAAATGACGGAGAGGAACTCTTCGTATTCGGCCCGCTTCACAATGGAGTAAACGCGGGCAAATTCCGGCCCAAGCACCTCGTGCAGGTCTTTGGCTTCATCAAACAGATCCAGTGCGCCGCCCAAAATACGGGGGATGGCTTCTTCGCCGTCATAGGCGTCGCCTTTGAATTGCTTGTCCGGGCGTTCTTGCTCCAAAAGCCCGAGATAGCCGCAGGCCAAAGACGCCGCGATGCCGAGGTAGGGGTTACAGTCCATGCCCCCGATGCGGTTTTCCACGCGACGGGCTTGTGGGGACGAGATTGGAATGCGGATGCCGGTGGTGCGGTTGTCGCGTGCCCATTCCAGATTGATCGGGGCTGCGTGGTCGCGCACGTAGCGCCGGTAGGAGTTCACGTAAGGTGCCATCACCGCAATTGCGGCGGGCAGGTGGTTTTGCAGGCCGGCAATAAAGTGGAAAAACGCATCTGTTTCGCCCCCTTGCGGGCCAGAGAATATGTTTTGTCCGGTTTCGATGTCGAGGATCGAGTGGTGGATGTGCATGGCAGAGCCTGGCTCGTCCTCGATTGGTTTGGCCATGAAGGTGGCATAACAATCGTGGCGCAGCGCGGCCTCGCGGATAAAGCGTTTGAAGTAGAAAACCTCGTCCGCAAGTTTGAGCGGATCGCCGTGCACCATGTTGATTTCAAGTTGGCCAGCGCCACCCTCTTGGGTGATGCCGTCGA